>JACQPN010000007.1 GCA_016207515.1 Euryarchaeota archaeon
CGCCAACACGTTGGGATCATCGAACACGGGCTTCACCAGGACCACCGGTCGGGGGTCAGGGTCGACGGGTTTTAGCCCGTTTGCCCGGGTCGTTTTTGGAGTTACAAAAGGGGCCGGTTTAGGAAGTTACAGCACACATCACGCTTCGACGAGAACGCCTTCATGAACAAGATGAAGGCCGTCATCATGCTGGGCTTCCTCTTTCTCTTGATCGGCCTGGTCATGCAGGCCACGGCACTCTCTCTTGAGTTCAATCAATTCGCGCCCCTCCTCGATAAATACGCGGGCATCCCGAAGAACGAATTCGACAACGCGCCGCTAGGATCGGACATCTCCGACGCCAAGATCGAGATCGCCAAATTCCCCCCAAAGCTCTTCACGCTCAAACTCGTGGGGATAGGAATGATCCTTGTGGGGATATTCCTGAACCTGTTCGTCATCACGCAGGGGCTGAGGGTCATGCCGCTGAGGCTCTCGGCCGCGATTCGAGACGCGACCGGCCCGAAACCCTAGTGGAAATCCTCTACACCCGCTGGGTGGAAGGGTTGGGGCTTGGACCACGTTCCGCAATGAAATAAGGAGGTGATCCGGCAGGTCAGTCAACACGAACGCCACCCCGGGATCTCATCGCCCACGGCTCTGCGTCGCAAACATGTCGAAGTGGTTCGGCAAAAAAACCCCCCTTGATCGGCTTCACCCCGGGCACGGGGGCGCTCTGGCCGTGAGGTTGTGCGCCGTGGCTCGGGCTTGGTCCAGTTATCCGCAACCGCACGAGCTGCCCTCGGTATGTACTTCGTCGAGGTGCTGAGCGAGCTTGGAGACCTCCGAAAAGGTCTCGCCGCAGCAGTGAAGGGTCGGGGCGCGTTCGCTTGCAAGGGTCGGGATTACACGGGCCCTGGGGGCTTTTTCGCGTGTCATGAAGATAGGATTCGATTGTGACGAGACATTTCTTACGTAGAAAGGTGGGAAACGCCTTCCTACCGTTGAACCATCATTGCGAGGAGGCGTCCGGACGGTCGTGCCTGCAGCACTCGCCTATGACGATGCCCGGACGAAGGGGCCCGGGCCGTCGAATCGCCGGGCATAAGTATCCGGACGGCGGCACCCATGCGCCCGTAACATTGTACCGTTGAAGGGCATCTGTAAGGCAACGGCGCGCGCATATCGAAGTGGTGAAAACACCATGGGAATACTGGAAAACGTGTTAGGCAAGAAGGCGCAATCGTTCGACTGCGGATGCGGAGCGAGCTTCCAAACAAAGGAACAACTCTTGGCGCACGCGGGTAAGGCGCATCCGACCCCGGCGCCCACTAAGCCCGTCACCAACGACTGCGGCTGCGGCGCCAAGTTCGCGACAAAAGAGGAGCTTTTGGCGCACGCGAAGAAAACCCACCCGATGTAGGTCGCGGGCCAAGGTCCTCGAGATCTGCCGGCGGGAGCCCCCGCCGGCGGCTCCACCTTTCCAACGCCTCCATATTTTCTGACCGTCCCGGCAATTCCGGTGGAACATGGCGAATTCACAAGAACCAGAGCAAGGGAACCGTGATGAGGTAATAGTTGACGTCGCTGTGGTGGGCGCCGGCCCTGCCGGCCTTCACGCCGCGTTGAAGGCGGGTCTGCTTTCTCGAAGCGTTCTCGTCGTGGACAAGGGTCGAAAGCACAGCAGGATCGCTTTCGCACCGCGTGTGGACAACATCCCAGGCTTCCCCCGAGGCGTGAGCGGTGCTCAACTGCTGCGGCTGCAGCGCGAGCACATCAAGGAGTACGAGAAGGAACAGGGCCGCGGTTTCGTGGAGTTCCTCGAACCGGCGGAGATCGTCCGCTTGGATCGTCCATCCATAGATGTCCCTTTCGAGCTAGTCGTCCGCGACGTCAAAACGGGAATGGAAATGACTCGACGGTCCCGCGTCGTAATACTCGCCACCGGTGTGGTGGACCGCCAGCCCTACGTGGGCGAGTGGAGCGAACGCGACATCCGCCCGATCCTTCCTTACGCCAACAGGGGGATGGTGGACTATTGTCTCCTCTGCGACGGCCATCTCGTGGCCGGCAAGCGAGCGGCTGTCCTCGGCCTCGATTACAACGCCTTGGGCCTCGCCGTGAGCCTGCGCGACCAGTTCCACGCCATCCCAACGGTCGTCGGTTGCATCGCGTGCGCCCTGGGCGAGCGCCACGAGCCTTCGGCGGAGCATGAGGAGATTCGCCAGACCGCCAACGAGATCGGCATACCCATCGTCATCAAGGGCATCCGGTCGCTCGCAGGTCTCTCCGAGGGCAACCTCGGCCTCACGTTCGAGGACGGGTCCACCGCCGAATTCGACAAGGGGTTCATGAGCTTGGGCTGGTTCAAGATGAACACCGGGCTTGCGGTCGCGATGGGAGCGGCCACCGACGAGTCGGGATACGTAAAGACCACGCCGGACTGCGAAGCGCTCGGAGCCGACGGGAACGCGATCCCAGGGCTGTTCGCTATCGGCGACATACGCGCTGAAACGTGGAACCAAATCCCGATCGCCCTTGGCGATGCCGAGACGGCCGTAATCCATGCGCATATACGAAGACTTTGAGTGACATCGGCGATGTTGCGCGCGGACATCGTGCCGTAAGATCCGCCCGGAAGGTCAAGTGTGCCCTTCGAGGGCGAAGGGGCTGTGCCCCGATCCCTTGCCACGAGGAAATCAGGGCGGATGCCGCTTGAGTCAGCGCGGCGGCGAATCTCCGCCGCGCTCGTTCAACCAACCGTTCACGAGGAACGCCGTTCCGGCCGCGAGCAGGGGGACGGTCGTGGTCCAATGGATCGTGTAACTCAAAGGCGTGGCATACTCGACGACCGTTTTGGCGACTAGGGCCAGCGCCCCGATGACGAGCCCGGACGCAATCACTGAAAGGATGACGGTGCGGGGCTCGAATCGGAGATACTCGTTTCTCGGAGGGACAGGGCACGCCTCGCCGACGACCTCCGTCGCCTTCGTGCTCCGTCGGGCCAAAGCAAACGCGCCAACGGCAAGAACTAGGCCACCGACGACAAAGGTAACCGGCCCGATGCCAAAGACCAGACCGGGCAGAATGGCGGCGCCCACGAGCGAGATGAGCGCCAAGACGCAGGAGAGGCACGCGGCCGCCCCGAAGAGCATCGCCGTCGGGCCGAAGGTCCGTAGGTTGTCGATGAGTGTCAATGATAAGGAGAGGTCGAGGAGGGCCTTGATGTTTTCCACGGGCAGTCAAACCGGGGTTGCGACCGTTGGACCTGGATCGGGCGCCGAATGGCCCGCGTGGCTCGGTCAGGCCTCCGGTCTATCCGGCTACGCGTGGGCTACGTCCGGCACCTGCGCGCCGGGGAACGCAGGAAACGCGGGAAACGATCGATCGTCGCGATTGCGTCGCCAGACGCACTTATTTTCCGTGGACCCTTGCCATGTGCGCTAGATGTTCCGCTTTCGTGGAGAAAATCTGCCCGCAACAGGAGAAGGTCTCGGCCCTTCTCTCGCCGTGGACGGTCTCGCGATGCTCCACAAAATCCTCCTGCGTCTTGAAGTTCGTTCCACAGCAGGAAGCAATCGTCGTCTTTCCGGTCAGCGCGTCGATGAGTCCCATGTTGATCCCGGGTTACAAAAGGTCGCGGGGCGCGAGAAGGGCTTCGTAAGAGGGTTCCAGTGATAGTGCCACCGTTCGATGCCGGCTACTCCGCCGCGCCCAGTCTCGCTTCCACGAGGCGTAGCTTTTCTGCAATCATGTTTTCTCTCCGTCCCAACGCGACACCCGCCGGATCTTCCGCCTTAAGGCAGGACGAGCAATGGTGGGCCTTGATCACTCGTCGTATCTCGCGAAGCGCCCGCTGGAGCCTTCGCCGCTCGTGCTCGAGGACCCGGCGCGCGGAATCGTCGGGCGGCGCCATGGGCCGCTCTGGGTCCTTACGGAAAAGGCGGCGCAACACGGACAGAGGCACAAACTTCAAGTCGGCGTAGAGGGAGAAAAACGTTTCGTCGAAGCGTCCACCCGAAGGTTGGACGCGGTCCCTATTGGAGCGTCCCATGTCAGAGACTCCCCGTGCCTGAGGCTGCCCTGGACCGGGATGCCGCCCGCTCTTCGCCCGCCGCCTTAAGCCTCACGCCGGGAAACGGTTGGAGACGGCGCCGTGACCGCAAGCCCGAGGCTACCGACCGACAAGAGCACCGCTGCATAGACTAGGTGGCCCCAGAGACTCGGGACAGCCGGCCCCACATCCAGGATGGCTTCGGGCCTTCCCATGATGATCGGCATGGCGACGAGCACTCCGCCGACCCACCATAAGACGCCGTACGCGAGCGCGAGAACCGGTTTCACGGACTCGCTCGGGCCCAGCGCCTGGAGTATTTCCCCAAACACCAGTCCGACGAATCCCGCGATCGCGAGGTGAAGCGCCCACCCTGCTTCCAAACCACCCTTGATGAGCGACCCTATCATCGTGATCATTGGCGGGCCTCCGTAGATGCCGAAGACTAAACCACCCATGACGCCGGCGACCGCGAACGTCACGTCTGTCCGGATCCTATCGTCCATGCCATCCATCAGACGATCGCTCATCCTTAGTTTGGCCATGGAACCGTTTGACTTTTCCTTCCATGAACGCCCGGATTCCAACGGCTGCTGTCGAACCTAATCGGCGATCGGCGTGCAAAACAGGGTGTCGTTCGTCGAACGTCGTTGTCCGCTGGCCGTGCCTTGAGCAGGGAGGCGATTGACGTGGGTTCTCCTTCCACCCATCGTCGCCTGGCCGTTCCATCCCTTCGATCGTGCGTTGAACCGTGGGTGAGAACCCGGTAATGGCACTCGCGTCATGCCTTGGGCGGGATATCATGTTTGGAATCAAGCTTGCCGCATTGTCAGTGATAGCAGTGACCGCCATCGCGGGGTGCGTGTCGACGTCGACACCGGGAGGCGGCGCCGATCTGAAGGCCTCCCTTACGTCCCTCTACAAGGACACGCCCATCTCCACGACGAAGGACGTCTCCGCCCACAACACGCCGGCGCACACGTGGCTTCTCACGGACGACACGCACGCCGTTTTCATCCACTGGGACAACGACGACGTCTCAAAGGCCAAGAGCCCGCTCTTCATGGGGGAGGGTGTCAAAGCCAACTTCTGTTTCGGCGATGGTGGGATATCGCGCGCCCAGTACGACGACGGCTTCGTCCACTTCCATCTCACGTCGGCGGCGAACTGGGACGCAGGACACAACAATGGCGGCAAGTACGACGCGGCGGCGAGCGGCTGGTGGCTCCGGCACATCGGGGCGCAGGACACCACGATGCAGATGATGGGAGAGACGATGACGATCAAGCAGGGTGAGGTGTTCCCACTCATGCCGGCGGACGATTCGAAGGTGCCCG
Source organism: Euryarchaeota archaeon (assembly GCA_016207515.1). Classification (NCBI taxonomy): domain Archaea; kingdom Methanobacteriati; phylum Methanobacteriota; species Methanobacteriota archaeon. The sequence goes on from JACQPN010000007.1 coordinate 5,371, forward strand.
ACTGCTAGAAGCACGGATGGCGGCGTGGATCGTTGCGGCGGCCGTGCTCCCACTGGTGGCCGGTTGCCTGACGCCCGGTGGCGGCGGAAACGAAGGGGACGGTGCTTCGGAGCCGCTTCTCGTCCACGCGTCGCAAGCGGGCGATTCGAACGTCTTCGATCCGACCACACTGAAAGTCGCGGTCGGCGACAAGGTAACGTGGGACGTCACGGGCGCCGGTCACCATACTGTCACCTTCCACACTTCCGTCGCGCCGGGCGGACCCGTCCCCGATTCCGACGACGTCGGACTCGGAAGCACGTTCGACGTCACGTTCCCAGCGGCCGGAAGCTACGAGTATTACTGCCGCTACCATTCAAACGGCAAGACCGGCATGGTGGGGACTATCGTCGTAGAGTGATCGCCGCGCCGAAGGCCCGCCGGAAACGACGAGCCGATCCCCGCGGGGGCCAGTAGGCGTCGCCATGAACGAAGATAGCTATTTGCATGTCGGGGGCCGTGCGGTCCATGGAGAAGAAATGGTCGGGCAGGCGAAGCTTCGCGACGTGAACGTGTTCTTCTGCCAGATCTGCAAACTCGCGCATGGAGACGAGGCGACGGCGGCTTCGTGCGAGAAATACTGCGGCACGCATCCGGCCTGCGCGGTCGAGATCGGGCGAAAGGCCGTTGGAGCGGTACCAGGACCGGATGAACGGTTCAAGGATTGGGCGTGACGGGCGACTCAAGGACCTTGAAAACCTGGCTCAGCCGTTCTTTGGCAGCGCCTCGGAAACGACGCGCCTTACATCCTTCTCCGTCCAGGACGGGCCCTCAAGCGCTACCTTGCCATTCACCACGAGCACTGGGGGGGTTTTCCCGGCGATGCCAGATCTCGCCGCATCCTTCGCCGCGACATGCCTGAAGACCAGGTGCTCTCCCGGAAGCGGTCGGTTGAGCGCCATGCTTACGCCGGAGGCGGCTGCTTGGCGTGCGACGTCGCCAACAGGATCGCAAAGCGCGCAGGTCTTCCCAGCGGGGTCGCCGCACGCGGGCACGGTGATGAATTCGACGGAGACGTGGGACATGTCCTGCGAAACGGCGTTTGGCGGCTTACGTCTTTCGCCCGCGCAACCGTAGCCGCCCGGATCTGGACCTTTTGGACCGGCCGCCGATGACGGGCGGGTGCCGTGCGCCTACTCCGTAATCTGCGCCTTCTGCAGCTTGTCCGAGTAATCCACGAACACCGTCTTGATCTCCGTGAACTCCTCGATCGCGGTCGTGCCGGCCTCGCGTCCGCCGTTTCCTGTGTTCTTCACACCGCCGAATGGCAAGTGTACTTCCGCGCCGATCGTGGGTGCATTGATGTACGTGATGCCGGTCTCCAAAGCCTCGATGGCCTTGAATGCCTTGTTCACGTCCTTGGTGTAGATTGAGGACGAGAGGCCGTATTCGACGTCGTTTGCGACCTTCACGGCCTCGTCGAAGTCCTTCACTTTGATGACCGACAGCACAGGCCCGAATATCTCCTCCTTGGTGACGCGCATCCCGTGCTTGGCCTCAAGGATCGTGGGCTCGATGAAGTAGCCCTTGTCGTAATCGCCGCCGGTGATCTTCTTTCCGCCGGTCACGAACTTCGCGCCCTCTTTCTTGGCGATGTCGATGTACTTGAGGACCGTCTTCTCTTGGTCGGCTCCCGAGACTGGTCCCACGTCGACTTTTGCATCTATGGGGTTTCCGATCCGAAGTTTCTTCGTCCTCGTGACGAGCCGCTCCATCACCTGGTCGTAGACGCCTTTCTCCACGATGAGCCGCGAGGTGGCCGTACAGCGTTGTCCCGCGGTGCCGAACGCCCCCCACAAGACGCCTTCGATGGCGAGGTCCACGTTCGCGTCGTTTAGGACTATCTGCGGGTTCTTGCCCCCGAGTTCGAGCTCCACCGATTTCAGGTACTTCGCGGCCCGCGTGTAGACATCACGCCCCGCGTCGCCGCCGCCGGTGAATGACACGGCCGCGACCTTGGGGTGCTCGACGATCGTGGTCCCGACGACCGAACCGCTTCCAGTTACCATGTTGAGAACACCCGGCGGAAGGCCTGCTTCGTCAAGCACTTCGACGAGTGCCGCCGCGCACCATGGGGTCTTGCTCGCCGGCTTGAAAACGGCCGTGTTCCCGGCGACGAGCGCAGCGCCGATCTTCCAGGAGGGGATCGCGACGGGGAAGTTCCACGGCGTGATGAGCCCGACCGTGCCGATCGGCCGGCGCACGGTCATGCAGAACTTGCTCCGAAGTTCCGACGTGGTGGTCTCGCCGAAGAGCCTCCTTCCCTCACCAGCGATGTATTCGAAGAAATCGATCGCTTCCTGGACGTCGCCACGCCCCTCCTTGATGGCCTTGCCCATCTCCTTTGTGACGAGTTGCCCCATCTCCTCCTTGCGCTTTCGCATGAGGCGCGCGGCCTCGAGAAGGATCTCGCCCCGCGCAGGGGCGGGCATCGACGCCCATTCCGGGAAGGCGGCTACGGCGGCCTTGATCGCCTTCTCCGTCTCCTCCTTTGTGGCCGACGGGAAGCGCGAGAGCACCTCGCCGGTGGCCGGGTTCACCGACTCGATGCGCTCCTTTGACGCTGAATCGATCCACTTGCCGCTTATGAAGAGGCCGTACTCCTTGGGCTTGACCATCAGGATCACTGGTCCGGGCACGGGGGCAAGAGTTGAAATACCTTTCCGGGGCCTGTGAAGAGGGATCGCGCGTGGCGACGGCTCCTATCGGTCCGGCGCATTTGCGCGGATGGCGCGAATCCCGCTCAGAACGTTCTTCCTGACTCAAGAAAATCCTTGAGGTTCAGGAGCGCATCGTCAAGTTCCCTGTTGTATTCGCGGACCGCCTGGTTCTCGGTGACGAGCCTGTCCATGACGCCTGGTAGCTCGAAATCAAGTCGCAGCCTGATGAGCGTTGCATCCTTCGTGGGCGAGAGATCGTAGCTTCCCGAGTATCTTTGGAAACCCCCGGAAGCTTGCACCCATCCGAGCCTCTTGTGCGGTTTCCATTCGGAGACCTCGAGGTCCCAGGATACAAGCGTCCCGCAGACCTCGCTCTCATTGTGGTAGCGGGCACCGAGACCGGTCTGGGTCGCGTCGATGGAGGCGCACTTCAAAGCTCCTGGCATCCATCGGGGCATGAAATCGAATCGGGCGAGGCAGTTCCAGGCCGTCTCGACGCCCACCTTCGCCTCGACGGATTTGTCGATCGTGACCATCGCCGGGCGATTCGGCAACTCGCTATTTAACGATTTACCGGACGCAACCCACATCGCAAGCCAGCAGGTTCATAATCGCCACTGACCTAGGGCGGACGGGCCATGCACATCGCTTCGGTGCCGCGGTAAGGAGAGGTGACCCATGCACATCGTCTCCGTGAATCCCTATTTCTTCCCATACCACGGCGGAATCGAGCGCCGGATGCACGGCATCGCCGCGCGGCTCGTCGACCGCGGGCACAAGGTGACCGTCATCACGTCCCAACTCGCGGGCACAAAACCGCGCGAGGAGATCGACGGGATCGACGTGATCCGGCTCCCCTCGAAGTTCTATTCGATATTCAACTACAACCCGCCGTACGTACGATCGAAGGGGTTGGAAAGGACGCTGGAAGAACTCCATCCGGACGTCATCGATTACCACTATCGGTGGTCACCCGGGTACACGCGCGCCGTCGCGAAGTTCATCCGACGCACTCCCGTGGTCTTCACTTACCACAACACGTACGGCGAGGGAACCGGTCTTCTCCGCTATGTGTCCCTGCTCAACGATTACCTCTTCATGCGATTCCTCAAGCGAACGCAACGCGTCGTCGCCATCAGCCAATTCATCGCCGACGACATCGTTTCCCGCGGCGTCACGCCGGAACTCGTCCGCACGGTCTACATGGCGATCGGCAATCCCCTCGATCCGTCGTCCGATTCCGCTTGGGCGGCGGTGGGACATGGCGGCGAGTACGACCCGCGGCCAGGCCCCGACGGGCGTCCGTACGCGTGTTTCGTGGGGCGCCTCGTGACGACGAAGGGCCTGCGGTACCTCATCGAGGCCGCCGCGCTCGGCGATTTCGGCGTGGACGTGAAGGTGATCGGCAAGGGCCCCGAACTTGGAAGGTTGCGCTCGCAGGCGAAACGCGCCGGCGTCGAGCGCCGGGTCCAGATGCTCGGCTATGTGGAGGAGAAGGAGAAGGAGGCGTTGCTCAGCCACGCGGCCTTCCTCGTCCACCCCGCCGTCTATGAATCGTTCGGCCTCGCGATCGCGGAAGCGATGCACCATGGCCTTCCCGTGGTCGCAACGAACGTGGGCGGGATACCCGAGGTCGTCGGCGACGGCGGCGTGTTGGTGGAACCGCGTAACCCCAGGATGCTCCACAACGCGATCAGGACGCTCGCGGCGGATCCTGACATGGGCCGCAGCCTTTCAAAGCGCGCGAAGGCACACGTGGAGCGCTTCCGCTGGGACCACCTTGTCGACGGGATGGAGAAGGTCTTCGAGGAAGTATCACGACGATGAGCAGGCTCGAAGCGGCCGTGCGCTCGATAATGGAAGACCCCGAGAAGCGGGGAAAGGCGTTCAAGCTCGCCTGGGTCCTGTCGCTCATCTTCTTGGCCTTCGGCTACTTCGTGATCTTCTACCTCCTTACGACGGGCCGCGGGTAGGACAAAAAGGCTAATGGCGGCCCGCCCATGCCGGCGACGTGAGAAACGGCGCGGTCGCGATCCTTTCGGTACTGCTGGTCCTAGGGCCTGCAACCGCATCTGCCGCCGGCTCCGACCACGCGACCATCGTCTACCAGGAGAGCGAGCGTGCGTTTCGCGTCACCGAATCGATCTCGTTCGTGTCGTGGGAGAATGCGACCGCCGCGAGCGGAAGTCTCCAGCTCGCGCTACCGGGCGGAGCGCTTGACGTCGTGGTCTCCGGCGCTCCACATCCGATCGACGCGTGGCATCGCTCTGAGGCCGCAACGATCGTGGTGTTCGTCGATGGGGGCACTTCAGGCCCTGTCGGTGAAGAGACGATCACCTTGCGCTACCTCATGGGAAGCGAGAGTTGGGACTCGCCATCTCGCCCGGGAGCGGCGACGTCGAACTACACGTTCTTCCTTTTCAAGGGTTGGAACGTCACGGTGGATGGACACGCCGTCGACGCGGTCGGGGCGCGATTCGGTCGCGACGGCTTCACGTCGTCCGTCTCCACCAGCGAAGACGATGCGACGACGATCGCCTTCTTGCCGCCGGCCGGGCGATCCCTCCTCTATTTCTACGCCGGCGCCCTCGTCGCCCTGATCGCGGTGATCGGACTCGCCGTCTCGGCCCTACGCGCGAGACGCAGCGCACCGAGGCTTGAAGGGACCCCCCTCCAGCATCTTGGCGAGCTCTCGTCGAGGCTCCGGATCGTTTTCCTCGTGTTGATAGTCTCGACCTTCGCGTTCTTCAGTTTCGGCCTCAAGGAGGCAAGCGTCGGCGATGCCGCGTATTTCTACCCCGTCCCATCGTTCACCGAGAACGTGGCGACACAGGTCTTCTCGGCGCTCGCCGGCGGACTCGTCCCCGCCGGGGTCAGCCTCATAGTCACAAGCCCGACGGACGCGGCCTTCGTTAACCTCGAGGTGGCGATCTTCCTCGGAAGTCTCACGACGCTCCCGGTCCTCTCCTTCGAGACGGCGATGTTCATCGGCCCGGCGTTACGCCGTGAGGAGCGGCGGGCTGTGTTTAGCCTCGTCCTGCCGGCGATCGTCCTGTTCACCACTGGAGCGGCGTTCGCGTACTTCGTCCTCCTCCCGTCGATGCTATCGTTACTTTACGCGTATGCGGTCCCGATCGGAGCGCTGCAGTTGCTTCGCGTCGAGGACCTCGTCTCGTTCGCGGTCACGACGATGCTCATCTTCGGACTCGCGTTCGAATTGCCATTGATCATGGCGGGCCTTTCCCGCTTCGGGATGATCGGCCATCGCACTTGGATCAAGTACTGGCGCCACGTGGTGGTCGGGATATTCGTGGCGGCCGCGATCGTGACCCCGGACCCGTCGGTCGTGAACCAAGTGCTCGTGGCCGTGCCGCTCATCGCACTCTATGGCCTCGGGATCGTGGCGGCTAGGGCCGTGTCGTCGAAAAAGGGCTCCTCGCAAAGGTGAAAGGTAGGAGGAAGCCCCGCACGGTTCTAAAGAGGTGTTGCGTTCTTTCGGTCTCCGCGAGAGGCTGCGCCTTTACGCTTCCTCTCCTGCCGGGCGCTCTCACGTCCGACACGGGGCTTCCCTCAAGTTCGGGCTTGCAGCGACCTGCTGCAGTATGTGACGAGTGGGTCTCACGCTATTTACGGGGTCTCTTGTCACCGCCGTTGGTAACCGGCAGCGTGACGAAGGGACGATCTCAACCCATCTTCTCGCGTATCTCGGCTCGAAGTGCGTCGTCCGTCTTCCCCTGGATCCCTATGCCAAGTTCGACGGCCGCGCGTCGGAGTTCGTATCCCGCCGTTGTCGCGGCCTTCGCGTGCGCGTCCCGGTAGACGTCGTGGTCGGCCGCTCGCTGTGCCTCCGATTTGTACTTCTCCATCTCTGTCTTCACCTGCGCTTGGAGGCGGCCGACGGCGCGCGCGGCCTCGGGGATGCGTTCGACTCCGAAGAACGCGATGAAGACCACGATGACGAGAAGGAGTTCCATGCCTCCGACGCCGAAGAGGGCGAGGTATGGCGATATCATCGCGGCACATTCTCCAAGATGTACGCCACGACCTTTTCCGCACCGCCCGTGTGACGTAAGACGGTGTTCGGCTCTTCCCTCGTGTCGCCGACCATCACCTTGGGATAAGGTATCTCGCGGTGGCCTTCAATGAGGATCACGTTGGGTTGCGAGACCGCGGCGAGCTCCTTCACGAGGCGGGCGATCGGCATCGGTTCCCGGCTCATGATCGTCGTCTCCGTCGGCGCCGAAGCACCGACGGCGACGGCCCCGGCGGCGGCCATCCGCCACGTGTCTTTCCCGGGCGTGTCTATGGTGAAGTTCGGGTGCGTTATGTGCTTGATGGCCGCGACGCGGAAGCCTCTCATCGTGAGTTGCGCGACGACCGCCTCGACAAGAGTCGTCTTCCCGCTTCCCGACGGTCCGTAGAAGCCGAGGATGAACGGTTCTTTTGGAACTGTCGAGCGCGCCTCGTGTCCCTCACCAGAGTTTGACAATGACTTCCTCCCCCTCCTCCACGTAATCGACGTTCTCGGGGATCTCGACATAACCGTCTGCTTCCGCCATCGATGTAAGGGCTCCGCTCTCCTTGTACGTCGTGTAGACCTTGCCGTCTCGTAGCCTCACGGTGAGGAAAACGAGCCTGCCGAGCGAAGCGGAGATGCGTTCGCCCATCCTCGCTCTCACGGTCCTCTCGACGGGAGGCGGAAGGCCTTGCATGAGACGCAAGACGGGGACGATGAAGATGTAACCGTTCGAGAGGCATGATACCGGATACCCAGGGAGGCCCACGACGAGAGTGCGCCCCACGGTGGCACAGAGGATCGGCTTACCGGGTTTGATCTGCACGCCATGGTAAAGGATTCTCCCGAGCCGCTGGACGGCGTCGACTAGAAGGTCCCTCTCGCCCACCGATGAGCCGCCCGAAAGAACGACTAAATCCGCCTCCTTCGCCGCCCGTTTCAAGCTTGCGACAAGCGTCTCCAACTTGTCGGGGACTATGGGGTACTTCTTGACGAGTGCGTCGTGCGATTCGAAGAGCGACGAAAGCGTATAACTGTTGCTGTCGTAGATCTGGCCCGGGCGGAGTCTGTCGCCAAGGTCCGCGACCTCTGTCCCTGTGGGGATCACGGCCACCGTGACGCGCCGCAGCACGTCGACCTTCGCGATGCCTAGCGACGTGAGCACGCCGACCCTCGCCGGGGTCAATTCATCGCCGGCGGAAAGGACGACCGCGCCCTTCTTCACATCCAGACCCCGTTCCGAGATGTTCGCCCCCGGGGGGACTGCGCGCTCGACTCGCACCGTACGTCCCGAAGTGTGCGTGTCCTCCACCATCACCACGGCGTCGGCGCCGGCAGCCACCATGGAGCCTGTGGCGACCTGCACGCACTCCCCCTTGTCGAGAGGGATCGCCTCGCTTGACCCGGCGTGAAGAGAGCCGATGCGGCGAAGCACCAGGGGCTTCGAGCGCGACGCCCCGAAAGTCTCGGAGGCCCTCACCGCAAAACCGTCCATCGCGGAGCGCGAGAACGGTGGCACGTCCATCGGGGCCTTTATGTCGTTGGCAAGGACGCGACCGACCGATTTCGTCGTCGATATCCTTTCGGATCCGTCGACGCGGCGAGCGTGGTCGAGCATTATGCGACGCGCTTCGGCCACGGAGATGAGTGCTTTGAAGGGGCGCATCTTGACGCCGCGGAGTTTGGCTTGGGACAACTTACCGGCCGTGGAACACTCTTTTGCCTAAAGGCTTCACCGAGGGCGCGACCACATCCCGCATCACGCGAGAGGCGCACGCTTGGCGTGGCGCCTACCCGCCGATCTTGTAAAGCCCCGTGCCGCAGACCGGGCAGATGCCCTTCGTTGCGGGCCTCCCGTTCTTCATCGTGACTTGCTGCGGGTTCTTGACTTCACGCTTTTCCTTGCATTTCACGCAGTACGCTTCGACCAAGACGCCACTTCCGGGCCGGTGTGCGCGTCGCGCGCTACTTTAGTTTTCCTTTTGTCTCGACCATTCGATGATAAATATCAACCTTGACTAGAGAGGGTTTTTGAAGGGGGCCCCTGTAAGGGAGCCGTGACCCAGACCACGAAGGCGCTCTACCGAGAGTGCCCGGACTGCAAGGAGGAGACACTCCACGAGGTCCTCAAGGGCCGCGAGACAAAGCGGGCGACCTACGTGTTCGACGGTGTCGTGCGCTGCAAGGAGTGCGGAAAGACCGGCCACCTGACGATCCGCGAGGCCGGCGACGTGGAGATCCCCACCATCGTCAGCAAGGGCTCCGCCTCCGAACGGAAGCTCATCGGTCTTGCCGGCGACGAGGTGATAGCCATCGGCGACGAGTTCGTCATCGACGGCGAGACGATCAAGGTGACAGGCATCGAGGTCGGCGCCCGACGCGTCCGATCCGCGAAGGCCTCGACCGTCGATACGCTTTGGGCGAAGAACTTCGACACGTTGAACGTCCGCTTCGCCATCAACATGGGCCACAAGACGATCAGCAAGCTCGTCGAGGCGACACCCACCGAGACGTACACGGTGGGCGACGAGTTGACTTTCGGACGATTGCGCGTGCGCATCAAGTCCATCAAGACCGAGACGAACATGCTCTACAACGGGACGGCCGAAGCCCATGAGATAAAACGCATCTACGCGGGGCCCCTCGACCTCGGGCCCGGTGGCCGCGAGCGTCTTCCGGGCGCTACGCACAGGGAGCGAGGGCCGAAGAGCTCGATCGAAAGAGCGAGGGACAAGATGGCGCGGAAGAAACGCGAAGGACGACGTTAGGGCACGGCCCGCGCTCACACGGAACCGACGACGGTGGAGATGATCCCACTGGCGATCAACGTCCAAATGACCATCGTATGCACGCCAGGGCCTTCGCCTATTTTATTTCTGTTCCTTGGATACGCCAACGCTGCGGGATGCGGACGCCACCGGGGAGTGGCAGAGGGCCCGCGGGATTACCGCTCGGTCACGAAACGTTAACTAACGCACTGCCCTTCCAAACTAGGAAGACATGGTCCTCATCCTCGACGGAAAAAAGGCCGCGGCCGAGATCCGCACCGAAGTCAAGACCGAGGTCGCGCGGCTTGGAGGATCCCATGGTCCACCGGGCCTCGTCGCGGTCATCGTCGGCGAAGACCCGGCGTCCCAGACCTACGTCAAGAACAAGGAGAAGGCCGCCACCGAGGTCGGCATGCGGCCCGAGGTCCTGCGCCTTCCTGCCTCTACATCCCAGGCTGAACTTCTTCGCGAATTGAGGGGACTCAACGAGAGGAAGGACGTGCACGGCATCCTCGTCCAGCAACCGCTTCCCGCCCAGATCGACGAGGCCACCATCGTTCGTTCAGTGGACCCGATGAAGGACGTCGATTGCTTCCACCCGGAGAATGTCGGCCTCCTCTTCCAGGGGCACCCGCGTTTCGCTCCCGCGACACCTTCGGGCGTGGTCGAACTCCTTCGACGTAACAGGATCCCAATCTCTGGCCGCGAGGTCGTGATCGTGGGCCGGAGCAACATCGTTGGGCGGCCGCTCGCAGCGCTCCTTCTCCAAAAAGGCGAGACGGCGGACGCGACCGTGACGGTCTGCCACTCGAAGACGAAGGACCTGCCACTTGTGACGAGGCGGGCGGATATCCTCGTGGCGGCCATCGGGAAGGCGCATTTCATCAAGAACGGGATGGTGGGAGAAGGCGCGGTGGTGGTCGATGTCGGCATCAACCGCGTCCCGGACGACGCGGGCGGGTCCAAGATTGTGGGCGACGTGGATTTCGACGCGGTCTCCAAGGTCGCTGCGGCGATATCCCCTGTCCCCGGAGGCGTCGGTCCGATGACGATCGCTATGCTTCTCAAGAACACGCTTCACGCGGCCAGGATGAGGTCGGGCTGAAGTGACTTCACGTCCCAATGTGGCCGGCGGTCGGCGACCAAGGGTAGGAGCCGGTGCCGCTGGAGTCGTGCCCGGATCGGGGGGTCGGCTGACGTGGGCCTTCTAGCGGACAAGGCGGCGATAATCACCGGTGGCGTCAAGGGCGCGGGCCGCGCGATCGCGGAGACCTTCGCACGCGAAGGAGCGTACGTACTTATATCTACATCAAGGGATCTGCGGGACGCCGAGGCCGCGGCCCGCAAAATCGAGAAGCTCCACGGTCGACGCGCGGTCGGCGTGAAGTGCGACGTCTCGGACGAGGGGGAAGTCGAAGCGATGGTCTCGCGGGCGGTCCAGGAATTCGGCGGCATCGACGTCCTCGTGAACAACGCCTCGTTCAGCGTGAAGGGCGGTTGGAAAGCAGGAATCGAGAACCTCGACGTGGCGGCGTGGAGGCGGGCGATAGACGTGGACCTCACGGGGACGCTGCTTTGCACGCGTAGCGCAGCACCGCACCTCAAGAAGCGCCGGGGGAGTGTGGTCAATTTCGCATCGAGCGCCGCCATCGGAGGCGACCCCGTCCTTCTCATGTACAGCGGTGCGAAGGTCGGCATGGTGGGCCTCACGCGCGCACTAGCGCGCGACATGGCGCCAGAGACGCGGGTGAACGCCATCGCCCCGGGCTCCATCGATTCCGGGTGGATCGAGGCCTGGGGCCTCACCGAAGCGGAGAAGAGGGAACTCATCGAGGAGATCCCGTTGAAACGCATCGGCACGCCGGCCGACATCGCAGAAGCCGCGCTTTTTCTCGCAAGCGGCGAATCCTCCTACATCACGGGCTACGTGCTTCGAGTCGACGGAGGAATGACGATCGGATGAACGCCATGGCTTCGACCCGTCCCGCTCGAAAAAAAGCCATCGTCCTTCTCTCCGGGGGACTTGATTCGGCGGTCGCTCTCTGGTGGGCGAAGGACCAAGGCTACGACCCCATCGCCCTTACCCTCTCGTACCATTCGAGGGCAAACCGCGAACGTGACGCGGCGCGCTCCGTCGCAAGACGCGCGGGCGGCTATCGCCATCTGGAGATCGATGTCGGGTTCCTCAGGGAAGCCGGCGATCTCGGGCCGACGGTTTCGGGAAAGCGCGACAAGACGCAGCACGGGGCGCAAGGTCAAGGCGGGGTCACGAACGGCGAGCCGACGTACATCCCGGCCCGCAACGTCATCTTCTACGGCATCGCCTCGTACTACGCCGAGGTGCTCGGCGCTCAGGCGATAATCGGCGGGCACACGAAAGGCGACGGCGCGCTCTTCCCGGACGCTGGAGCGAAGTTCTTCGACGCGCTGAACGTGGCCCTGTCGCTTGGCACCGAGGTGGGGAAGGAGGGGAAACTCGAGATCATGCAACCGCTGATTTCGCTCGACAAGGCCGGTGTAGTAAGACTCGGTGAAAGCCTCGGCGCTCCGATGGGCGCGACATGGAGCTGCCACGGAACGGGCGAACGCCCATGTGGAGAATGTCGCGGCTGTACGACGCGGGCAAGGGGTTTCCAAGAATCCGGACTTGTCGACCGCCCGCTCGAGCCGTAAGGCATTGTGGCGCGAAAGGGAACACGAGGTGAAGATGGGGTCCGGAGAACCGGTGGGGTTGTCCCCGGACCCAAGCGGTGGTTCTGTTTATCGTTACGGGAGGGCGATCCTTGACGTGACCGGATCAAGAAGGCCCTTGCTTCTCACTGACACGCCGACGTCCACGTCGATGCCGCCATCGTCAGCCGCATCGGTTTCGGCCTGGCCGCCGATCAGCGCCCGAATCGCGATCTCGACGGAATCAATCGCCTCGTCGATCTGGTCGGCCACGTGGTCGGCCGTGTGCGCCGCCTGTTCTGCCAGTACATCGTAGGCGTCGTGGGTCTCTTCGGCGGAATTCGAGATGGTGCCGGCCGCGAATTCGCTGGACCAATCCGCGGCCCCCGCAAAAGCACCGGAGAAGTGGCCGACGGCGCACGATATCTCGTCGCCGAGCTGTTCGACCGTCGAGGCCATGGCAACGCCGGCCTCGGCTGCCGCGTCCATGATGCCGCCACCCGCGTCAAGCGCGACCACGATTGCGGAACCCCCCGCGTCCATCATGACGCGCAGCGCGTCGAACCCGTGGTCGGTTTCGTTCTGTGGATCCTCGACCGCTTCGTCGACAGCGTGATACGTCTCCTCGACGTCGTCCGTGGTCTCGTTCGCCGCGTCCCGCATCGGAGGCCTGTACCCTTCCGTGTCGTTCGCATCGGTCTGATTGTGGGGCGGGGACGGCGCGGGTTCCTCGTAGCAGAGGCCTTCGATCCCCCATACGCGTCCGCCGGTGTCGCCGAGATAATGGTGGCCTGCGTCACATGCCCATCCATGGGCCCAATGATACGTGCCTGATAGGTCGTGCGAGGTATCGTTCGCGAACGCCATCGGATTGTCGCTGGCCTCGTCCACTTTCGCCAAGAGTTCGTTCGCGGGGTCATCCGCCGTCGCCAAGCCCGAGACGGCGAGGACCGCCGTCACCATCAACGCAAGCGCATTCGTCATCTGTCTTGTCCTCCAGGACTGAATCAAAGGTGCGGCGCGGGGGGTATATCCTCATTGGATGGAGGATTTGAGCATCCGGCCAGGGGCGAAGGGTGGTCGAAGGGGACTACGCGAAAGGGCGAGTACCAAGCCTTAATAAACGTAACTATCCATTGGAGCCACGATGAGGGCCATCATATTGGCGGCGGGCGAGGGGATGCGCCTTCGGCCTCTCACAAACTCCAAACCGAAGGTCATGATCCCGGTGGCGAACCGGCCTATACTCGAATACGTGGTCGAGGCCCTGGTCAAGAACAAGGTGAAGGACATCACCATAGTCGCCGGCTACCGCCGCGAGGTCGTCCAATCCTACTTCGAGGACGGCCGCCGGTTCGACTGCAAGATCAAGTACGTCTTCCAAGACTCTCCCATCGGGACCGCCCACGCCCTGTCTCTTGCATTCGACGGGCCCGGTGAATCGCTGGTCCTCGGCGGCGACAACATCATCGACGGCGACCTCGTCGGTGCAATCACCTCGGAGGGCGAGGGCCTTCGCCTCGCGATCGCCCACAGCGACAATCCGGCGAAGTACGGCGTCGTACAGCTCTCCGGCAAGTACGTGAAATCCTTGGAAGAGAAGCCGCGCGAAGCCAAGTCCGACCTCGTGAACGCGGGTGTCTACGTCATCCCGCAAGGCTTCAGGAACCTTTTGAACGAGGCCGTGAAGAACGGCGTTCACCAGCTTCCGGACGTGATCCAGGCGGCGATCGACAACGGCGAGAAGGTGATGGGTGTCAAGACCGCGGCCGGGGCATGGATGGACGCAGTCTACCCTTGGGACATCCTGAACATCAACGCCAAGATCCTCGCCCGCGAGGCGCCGGACGAGAAAAAGGGGTCGGTGATCAAGGGAAAGGCGGCGATCATCCGGCCGACGGCCGACGTGCGCGGGCCGACGATCGTCGGCGACGGTTCGATCATCGAAGCCAACACCGTCGTCTATCCGTCATCGGCCATAGGGAAGAACGTCACCATCGGCCCCGCCTGCGTCATCGAGAACAGCGTCATCATGGACGACGCCGAGATCGGGCCGGGCTCGATAATCAAGAACAGCGTCATATCGTCTGGCGTGCGGACAGGCCCGCGCTTCACGGCCATCTCGGGACTCGCCGACTTCAAGGCGCAGGACGGCTTCTACACGCTTTCCGACTTCGGATGCGTCGTCGGCGAGGACGTCGTGATCGGGGGGAACGTTTCGCTCGAACCCGGCGTCGTCGTGGGATCAAGGTCCACCATCAGGTCGAACGTGAACCTCAGCCGCTCGATCCCTGATTCTGCGAGGGTCGAATAGGATGTGCGGCATAGTGGGTTACTGCGGCGAGAAGAACGCGCCCAAGCTGCTTCTTGAAGGCCTGCGTCGCCTCGAATACCGCGGCTACGACTCGGCAGGGATCGCCATACCGCTCAAGGGGGCCTTCGAGGTCGCCCGCGAAGTGGGCCTCGTGGAGAAGCTCGCTCCGACGATCCCCTCGACAGGAAAGTCGGGTATCGGCCACACGCGCTGGGCGACACATGGCGGAGTCACGAAGAGGAACGCCCACCCGCACCTCTCCTGCGACGGAAAGGTGGCTGTGGTGCACAACGGCATCCTGTCGAACTTCCTGACGCTCAAGGAGCAACTTATCGAGGAAGGCCACATGTTCGCGTCGGAGACGGACACCGAGGTCCTCGCGCACATGTTGGAGGCCGCTTACAAGGGAAGCATCGAGGACGCGTTCTTCGCCGTGTTGAAGAAGATCCAAGGGACGTTCGCGATCGCCGTCATGCACGCCTCGGAGCCGGACAAGGTGATCGCGGCAAGATCGGGCCCACCGCTCGTCGTGGGGCTTGGCGATGGAGAGAACTTCCTCGCCTCCGACGTCACACCGCTTCTCGAGCACACGAAGAAGGTTTTCTTCCTCGACGACGGGCACGCGGTCGTGATAACGAAGCGGGCCGCGAAACTCTACGATTTCGCCCATAGGGAACTCAAGCCGAAGATCGTGGACGTCCCGTGGGACGCAAAAGACGCGGAGAAGGGCGGCTACGACCACTTCATGCTCAAAGAGATCTACGAGCAGCCCTCCGCGATCCACGACGTGCTCCTTGGCCGCGCGGACGCCACTCTCCAAGGACGGCTCGAGTTGGACGGAAACGTTACGGCGGAGGTCTTCTCCGAGATCGACCGCGTGATGATACTCGCGTGCGGCACGTCGTACCACGCGGGGCTCGTCGGCAAGCGCCTGTTCGAGGACCTCGCTGGGCTTCCGGTCGACATCGAGATCGCCTCCGAGTACCGCTACGCCGAGACGCGCCCGACCGGCCGCACGCTCGCGATCGCCATAACGCAAAGCGGCGAGACCGCCGACACGATAGCCGCCCTCCAGAAGGCAAAAAGGAACGATCACCCGACGCTGGCCATCACGAACGTGGTCGGGAGCACCATCACCCGGGTCGCCGACGCGACGTACCTGATACGGGCCGGACCCGAAGTGTCGGTGGCAGCCACGAAGAGCTTCACCAACCAGCTTGTCTCCCTCTACCTCGTGGCCGCGGCGGCGGGAGTCCGCCGCGGCAGCCTCGCGCCGGAGCGCGCGCGCACCCTCGTCAACGAACTCAAGAACCTGCCGCGGGTCGTCCAGCGAGTCATCGACAAGCGAAGCGAGATCGAGGCGCTGGCGAACAGCCTCGCCCAGGCAGACCACATCTTCTACATTGGTCGCGGGCCCGCGTATCCTGTCGCCCTCGAGGGCGCTCTCAAGATGAAGGAGATATCATACATCCACGCGGAGGGACTATCGGCCGGAGAGTTGAAGCACGGGCCGTTGGCCTTGCTTACGCCAAAGACGCCCGTCGTCGCCCTCGTTCCGCCGGGAAAAAGCTACGAGGCCATGATGGGGAACATCGCCGAGGTGCGGGCCCGCAACGCCGTCGTCCTCGCGGTCACGCAAGAAGGGGAACGCGAAGTGGAGAAGGTCGCGTCGGACCAGGTACTCATACCGAAGACCGACGAGTTGCTGTTTCCCGTTCCCGCGGCCGTCCTCATGCAGCTTCTCGCCTACTTCGCGGCCCGAAAGCGCGGCTGCGAGATCGATCGGCCCAGGAACCTCGCAAAATCGGTGACGGTGGAGTGACCGATGGGCCTCTTTGGCTCCAGCGGGATCCGCGGGAAGGTCTTCGAACGTATCACGCCCGAGCTTTCGCTCAAGGTCGGCCTGGCCGTCGGGGCCGCGCATAAGCGCGTCGTCGTGGGACGCGACACCCGGACGTCGGGACCGATGCTTGAAAACGCCCTCGTCTCCGGTCTACTTTCCGCGGGGGCGCAGGTCCGCACCTGCGGCGTCGTGACCACGCCTACGCTCGCGTACGCCGCGCGGGACTTCGACTGCGGCGTAGTCGTCACCGCGAGCCACAATCCCGGCGAGTACAACGGCATCAAGCTCTGGAATCCGGACGGCATGGCGTTCAGCGTGAAGCAACAGGAGGAGGTCGAGCGGCGCGTCGCTGGCGAACCTGCGCATGGCCCATGGCGGGACTCGCCTTCGCCGACGGATAATCCCGGCGCCGTCGAGCGGCACATGAAGGCGCTTCTCCGCGACGCCCTTTCCGCCAACGGCACCAAGGTCGTCGTCGACTCGGGGAACGGCCCCGGGGCCACGATCACGCCCGAGATGCTTCGGCGAATGGGTGCCTCGGTCGTCACTTTGAACGCGCAACTCGACGGCACGTTCCCGGCGCGAGACCCCGAACCGACTCCAGAGAACCTCAAGGACCTTTCCCTGACCGTCACCGCCTCGGGGGCAGCCCTCGGCATCGCCCACGATGGCGACGCCGACCGCATGGTGGCGGTCGACGAGACCGGGACCGTCCTCGGCGGCGACTTGACCCTCGCGCTCTTCGCCCGGTCCTTGGGGGCCCGCACCATTGTCGTGCCTATCGACACGAGCATGGCCGTGGACAGCTTCCTCAAAGGCGTGAAGGTCATCAAGGGCCGGGTGGGGGACCAGTTCATCTCCGAGGACGTCAAGGCGCACGGTGCCAGCTTCGGCGGCGAACCGTCCGGCGCTTGGATATTCCCACGCGTGAGCCTCTGCCCCGACGGGCCCCACGCCGCAAAGCGCATGGTCGAGATCGTGACTAGGGAAGGCCCGCTTTCGAAAGTCGCGGCGGAGTTTCCGAGCCTGCCGATCAAACGGCACGCGGTGAAAGTGCCCGAAGGGGACAAGGCGAAGACAATGCGGCACGTCAAGGAACTTGCCTCAAGGCTTGGCCGGACGAGCTCCATCGACGGGGTTCGTGTCGACCTCGAGGACGGGTGGCTCCTCATACGACCGAGCGGCACGGAACCGAAGATCAGGATAACCGCGGAAGCAAAGACCGAGAAGCGGATGGAGGACATCTTCACGAAAGCGTCGGATATACTTGACAAGGCGGTGAAGGCGTGAGGAAAGAAAAACGCAAGACGCGACCGGCCTCCGCCAAAGGAAGCGAACTGCGCGCCGTGATCCTTGCCGCTGGAGAGGGGAAACGCATGCGTCCGCTCACGGCCAACATGTCGAAATGCATGCTGCCGGTCGCAGGAGTCCCCATCGTTGAGCGTCTTGTTCTATCGCTGAAAAGCGCCGGTATGAGAGGCGCGACGATCGTCGTCGGCTACAAGGAGGAGCGCATCCGCGAGCACTTCGGCGATGGGAGGAAGTGGGATGTCTCCATTGATTACGTGGTACAGAAGGAGCAACTTGGAACGGGCCACGCGCTCGCCCAGATTCCCGAGACCGTGGGCCGTTTCATGGTCGCGAACGGCGACATTCTGGTAGACGCGGCGTCGGTCAAGGCGATCGCGTCGCACCCGGGATTCGCGGTCGCCGGCGTCACGGTGAAGGACCCGACGGAATACGGGACCTTTCGCCTCAGCGGCAAGACCATCCAGGAGATCGTCGAGAAGAGCACGACACCGCCGTCAAGCCACGCGAACGCGGGCCTCTACATGATCGACTCCACGGTACTCGAAGCCGCAAGAAGTCTCTCGAAGACTGAACGCGGCGAGTTCGAGATCGTGGACGCCGTGAACGCCGCCATCGCGAAAGGCGCCAGGTTCGAGATGGTGGACATGCGCGAATGGCGCGATGTGGGCCGTCCGTGGCACTTGCTCGAAGCAAACGAAGAGGCGATGCGCGAAGTCAAGACCCGACTCAATGGGACGGTCGAGAAGGGGGCGACCCTCAAGGGCGCCGTACAGGTGGGAAAGGGCGCTGTCGTGAGGGCCGGTGCTTACATCGAAGGCCCCGTGATCATCGGAGCGAACTGCACTGTAGGACCGAACTGCTACATCCGACCAGGCACCGTCCTCATGGAAGGCGCGAAGGTCGGGAACGGTTGCGAAGTCAAGAACAGCATCATAATGGCGAACGCCCACGTGAACCACCTCTCGTACGTGGGGGACAGCATCATAGGCGAGCGTGTGAACCTCGGCGCGGGGACCAAGGTCGCCAACCTCCGGCACGATGGGAAGACGATCAAAGCGAAGTGGGATGGACAAAAGTTCGACACGGGAAGACGGAAGTTCGGAGTAGTTCTGGGCGATGACGTCCACACGGGGATCAACACGAGCTTGAACGTTGGCGTGATGCTGGCGGCGAAGGCGGCGACTAGACCCGGCGACGTGGTGCTCTAGCGGCAACGTCAGCACCCAGACGCCGAAAGCGGGACAATTCTGATATACACCCCCCGACTACTCTTAGGAAAGAAATGCGATTATCCGCAGTCATCCGGAAGGAAGGTCGCCTCTTCGTGTCATGGTGCCCGGAACTGGACGTTGCCAGCCAGGGCAGGACGCGTAAGCAAGCCCTCAGCAATCTCGTTGAAGCCGTTCAGTTGTACCTGGAGGACGAGGACGCGAAAACGCCTCCGGGGAAAGCCTACCTCACGACGTTCGAGATCGAGGATGGCAAGACTTCCCGTCCTGCGAGCGCGTGGGGTTTTGGCCGCGCTGCGGCGCGCCGGGTTCGAGAGAGTCGGTCAACACTGCAGTCACGTCAGGCTCAAGGGGATCGTGCGTGGCGCGACGCGGGTTGTCGTCGTTCCGAACCATCCGGAGATCGCGCCTGGAACCCTCCTATCGATCATCCGTCAATCGGGCCTCACGCGAAAAGAGTTCGAGCGGTTGCTCCGATAGACAGGCGCCCGATCCACGTCGTTCGCGGCGACGACCTCCACACGGGGATCAACACGAGCCTCAACGTGGGAGTGATGATGGCGGCTGGGGCATCGACGAGGCCGGGCGAAGTGGTCCTCTAGGGGGCGTCCGCGGGCTTTTCCTTGCCCAGGTATTCAACGTGCGCGACCCATTCGTAACTAATGTCTCGGGCAAGGACGGTCTTGTAGCTTGCCGGGCCCCCGTACCTTCCTGGCGGCAGAATCCCCATTTCCTTTGTTTCGTTGCTGCCGAATTCCACTTTCTCGCCCATCGGACCCCACGCCAACTCAAGGCGCAAGTCACCCGTGGCCGAGAATCGCGCCACTACCGTCGCCTTCAAGTAACTGTTCGTTTCCAACGTCGACCCGTCAAAATGCGTCATTAACGCGCCTGCATCGGTCGCTAGTGCCGCCCCGCCGCTGCCCGTGAAGGATCGCGGCCTTAAGCCTGTGGCATTTTCCACGCCCGTAGTCGGAGCATTTGCCACGGACGTCGATTGCTCGCCATCGGGTTTCAATGGGGAAGGGGTCGCCTCCCCATCCGAGCCCGCCGCCCCCATGTCGGTCGCACTGGGCGTTAGACACCCGGCCAACGCTATAAACAAAACGAGGCCGTACGGGGCCAATCCAATTGATGCCCTACGGGTCGGCATTTTGTGGTTGTGTCTCCTCTAGATCAACGAGGCAAACGGCCTCCGAATCTTGGTACGCGTGTTCCCATTGGTCCCCGTCCTTCGTCGCCTCATGGGTCTGGTAGTAATTGCAGTACACCTGGCCGTTGCTTCCGTCCAGCAGATACGAGCATTTTCGACTCTCTACGACGTATGCGCGGTTCCCGTCCGGCGACTGCCAACGGTACCACTCTTCGAATGCAGTGCAGGAGGCGCCGGTCGGATCGGCACGCGCACCAGAAATTAGGACCAAGCCAATCGTCGCGGTCATGATGACACTCGTAACCAACATTTGTTGTGCCTTCAAGTTTTTCCTTGCCCCTGCGACCACAGATGGCCCGAAAGGCCACCAGGGGTTCGCGGACCTTCATACCCCCCCCCCCAGTGCTTAAACGTTATCGTTGAAAACCGACGATTCGCAGACTTTGGCGCCGTGGTCCCGCGTTAATGGCGGCAGGTCACGGGCCCCGACCAGGTCTGCTCTCGGGCACGCGCGCCGCCTTCACACCATATTCCCTCGCGAACGTTTCGCGACTTGCGCCGGGTTCCTGCGGGCGACGCGAGAAAAAGCCTATTTACGTCTCGGGCCTCTTCTCTACCAGCGGTCCGTGGTCAGGGACGCTTGCGGAGGCGAAGTAGTCTTGAGGAGAGGGGCAGGAGGCAGTGTATGGGCCGTCGCTCTTACGACGCTGCTCGTTTTTGGACCCGGCGGCCTCGCGTTCGCGCAGCCCTTTCTTCCCACGATGACAGGTCCCTCCGGTACCGAGGATCCGGTGACGGTGCCCGCCGCCTCGTCGCCGAGCGATCTTCTCCCGGTCGATCTTCCCGGCGCGTGGGTGAACCTCCGGATCCCGCCGAGTCAGAACTACTCGGGCGTCTTCTGGCCGGACGTCGCGGTCGTTTCCGGGACGGCGGTCGAGGCGGATACGAAGGTAGAGCCACACGTGGTCGCCGATCCGGGCCTCACTTTGGATCCCGGAATCACGACGACGCCCACGGTTGGCATCGATCCCGAGGTGGCGGTCGACCCCGAAGTGGCTGTAGATCCGGGCGTCACGGCGGAGCCAGAATTCAGCATCAATCAGGAAAATCCCGCATCCTCCGCGCAGGTCGTGCACGTGATCTTCACCGGATTTCTCCCCGGGGCCGGCGGGGGCCACGTCGAGCATGCGACGTATGCGGGCGGAGCGTGGGATTCGGCGGTCGTCGCGGATTGTGCACGCACGTTCACGAAAGGGAGGACGCTCGCCGTCGACGCCGACGGGGACCCGCACTTCATCTACCACGGCTCGGGCGCCTACCCGTGCGTTGCGACCGTGATGGATTGGCACCACGCGTTCCTTGAAGATGGCGTGTGGCAGGACGAGCTCATCGTCTCCTGCAGCGCCTCCACGCACGCGGACCTCATGCTCGCTCCCGACGGCGCCCTCACAGTATATGGCCGCTGCGGCTCCTCGATGGTGATGGCGTGGCGGACGCCCGCTGGTTGGGTGGACCAGAGCGCGCCGCTCAAGGCCGAGACATCGGCGGTCGTTGACGGGACCGGGCGGATCCACACCGTGGGATCGCTAAGCTCTACCCGGTTCGTGTACGGCACTTGGCTCGATGGTTCTTGGGCCCGGGACAACGTGAGTGTCAGCGGGTGCTATTTCGACTTGAGCCTCGCCCTCGACATGAAGGGCTTCCCCCATGTGGCTTGCAACAATCGGGTGAACGGCCTTCGGCACGTGTACCGGAGCGCGACGGGCTGGTTGGCGGAGACGGCCGACCCCGAGGCGCAGGTGACTTACAACCGGTTGACGCTCGACCCCGGGATCGGTATCGACCGTCGAGGCGACGTCCACATCGTCCACGAGTACAACCGGGCGTTGGAGGTCCAGGGCATCCAGCCGCCCCAGGACATACGATTCACCGACCGGTTCGCCGACGGCAGGTGGGTCGAACAATTCGCCTCGAACGGCCTCTGCCCTCAATGCCGCGACCCCCGCATGTCCCTGGACGCGCTCGGGGTGCCGCATATCGTCTACGAGAATGCCAGCGAGGGGCTGCTGTTCTATGCCAAGCGCCTCGCCGCGACGGGCGGTGAAGCGGCCTCGTCGGCCAACCAAGGTTGACGGGCCGGGGTGTAGCAATATATAAATAAACCGGCCCGCTCTCTTCGCCGCAGACGGTGTGATTCTTGGAAAGTGACGCCCCCCGAAGCTATGGAATCCTCTCGACCGGCGGCCTCCTCGTCGGAAGCGTCTTTGGAACGGTCGTCTCCATCGTGATCACGATGGTGCTGACGCGAGACGTTGAACGCCTTCTTGGCCTCACCGAGCTCCTCACCATCGTGCTTCCGGGCGCGTTGGTGGCCCTGGTGGTCGCGGCCTACTTGACCGCGCAAGCCAAGAAACAGGCGTGAGGCCGTCTCATGAAGGCCGTCATCCCCGCGGCGGGCCACGGCACCCGGTTCCTTCCAGCGACGAAGAACTCCCCGAAGGAGATGCTTCCTCTTCTTGACAAACCCGCGATCCAGTACGTCGTCGAGGAGGCCGTCCAATCGGGGATCGACGACATCCTCATCATCACGGGCCGCGGCAAACGGGCGATCGAAGACCACTTCGACCGCGCCCTCGAACTCGAACTTCTCCTCAAGGAAAAAGGCGACCACGCGAACCTGAAGATGGTGCAGGACATCGCCGACATGGCGCAGATCCACTACATACGCCAGAAGGAGCAGAAAGGCCTCGGCCACGCGATCCTCCAGGCGAAAAAGCACATCGGGAACGAGCCGTTCGCGGTGCTTCTCGGCGACGACATCGTCTTCTCGAAGAAACCCTGCACGTTGCAACTCATCGACCAGTACATGGCGAAACGATCGCCGATAATCGCCGTCGAACGGATCCCGCGCGAGCGCTCCGTGGCCTACGGCGTCGTCAAACCGGCGAAGGCCGTGTCGGACCACCTCTACCCGATAGAGGACCTCGTTGAGAAACCTAGACCCGAGGAGGCCCCGTCGGATCTTGGAATACTCGGGCGCTACGTGCTCACACCCGAGATATTCGCAGCGATCGAGGAGACGAAGCCTGGGAAGAACGGAGAGATCCAATTGACGGACGCCTTGCGGCTCCTTCGGGCCAAGCAGCCGCTCTACGCCTACGAGTTCTACGGGAAGCGTTACGATCTTGGCAACAAGATGGATTGGCTGAAGACGAACGTCGAGGTGGCCCTTATGCAGGACGAGTACAGGGAAGAGTTGAGACGGTTCCTCGGGGAGATGGTGCGTAACGAAAAGTGAAACACGGGCTTCGCACACGACGGGGAATGCCGCGGCACCGGCCGTTGGCGACGGCAAGACCGCGCTCGTCACGGGCGGGGCCGGTTTCCTAGGCTCGCACCTCGTCGATCTACTCGTGGCGAAAGGTTATCGCGTCATGGTGCTCGACAACCTCATCACTGGGGACACGTCGAACCTGGACGCGGCCCGCAATACCGGGCGCGTCGAATACGTGCGCCACGACGTCTCGCAACCGTTCTTCACCGAGAGACCCATCGACTTCGTCTACCACATGGCAAGCCCCGCAAGCCCCAAGGATTACCTCGACTGGCCGATCCCCACTTTGAAAGTCGGTGCCCTCGGGACGCACAACATGCTGGGCTTGGCTTTGAAGCATAGGGCGCGCTTTCTCATCGCGTCGACGTCCGAGGTCTACGGCGACCCGAAAGTGCACCCACAGACGGAGGACTACTGGGGGAACGTGAACCCCATCGGACCGCGTGGCGTCTACGACGAGGCGAAGCGGTTCGCGGAAGCGATGACCATGGCCTACCACACGGCCCACGGCCTTGACACGCGGATCGTCCGCATCTTCAACACGTACGGGCCGAGGATGCGCCTCGACGACGGTCGCGTGGTCCCGAACTTCATGGGGCAGGCCCTGCGCGGTGAACCGCTCACAGTCTACGGCGACGGGTCGCAGACGCGCAGTTTCTGTTACGTGTCTGACCTCGTCGACGGGCTCCACCGGCTCATGACGAGCGACCACGTGCTCCCGGTCAATATCGGTAACCCCGAGGAGATGAGGATAATCGACTTCGCCGACCTGATCATCAAAGCGACGGGCTCGAAGTCGAAGATCGTCTTCAAGGACCTCCCTGTGGACGATCCAAAGGAAAGGCGGCCTGACATCACGAAGGCAAGGACGATCCTTGGCTGGGAGCCCCGCGTCCCACTTTCGGAAGGAATCAAGGTCACGATGGAATATTTCCGAGGGAGGATTGCGAAGAAATGAAGGTCATCGTGACAGGGGGGGCCGGTTTCGTGGGGTCGCACGCAAGCGAGTGGTTCGCAAGGGCCGGCCATCACGTCGTGGCACTCGACAACCTGAGCCGCGGCCAACTTCTTCACCAGAAGGGCGACTTCAGCCACAACTGGAACCACCTGAAGAACGTGCAAGGGGTTGAACTACGCTCTTGCGACATCACCGATTGGAAATCTCTCTCCGAGGCGACGCGCGACGCCGACGTGATCATCCACACGGCGGCACAGACGGCCGTGACGGCGTCGCTTACCGACCCGCGCCGCGACTTCGAAGTGAATGCCTTCGGGTCGTTCAACGTCATGGAAGCGGCGCGCGAGAACGACGCGGGTGTAGTCTACTGTTCGACCAACAAGGTCTACGGCGACAATGTGAACAAGGTGGGTGTCGTCGATCAGGGCAAGCGTTACGCTTTCGAGCCCGCGTTCAAGCACGGGATCCCCGAGACTTTCAACACCGACCATTGCGAACACACCCCCTACGGCACCTCGAAACTCACGGGCGACCTCTACGCCCAGGACTACGCCCACACGTACGGCCTCAAGACCGGGGTCTTCAGGATGTCCTGCATCTACGGCACGCGCCAACTCGGCGTGGAAGACCAAGGATGGGTCGCGTGGTTCACGATCGCGACGCTTTCGGGAAGGCCCATCACGATCTTCGGGGACGGCAAGCAGGTGCGAGACACCCTCTTCGTCGAGGACCTTGTAGCCGCCTGGGACGCGTTTCTCAAGAGCAACAAGCGGCACGGCGTGTACAACACCGGTGGCGGCGCCGCGCACACCACGTCGCTTCTCGAGCTTCTGGACGTTCTTGAGGAGAAGACCGGGAAACGCAGCAAGCTCTCCTACGCCGATTGGCGCCCGAGCGACCAGAAAGTCTACGTCTCCGACACTAGGAAGTTGAAGGACGAACTCGGCTGGAGCCCTAAGGTGGCGCTCCCGCAGGGCCTCGACCGTATGCTCGCTTGGTTCGAAACGAACAAGAAACTGATTGGTGCGGTGTGAAGAAGAAGACCAGACCGGTGAGACGCCCGCTCAAGACGCACGCCGAGGCGACGGCTTCTCCCAGCGCTTCGTCGATGGGCAAGAACGTTAGGATCGGGAAGGGCACCGTCATCGAGGCCATGGCCGAGGTCGGCGTCCACCCGACAGGTGGGACGACTCGCACCACCATCGGCAAGGACGGCCTCATCCGGTCCCAGACGATAATCTACAAGGGGACCCGCATCGGCGACGGGTTCAAGACCGGTCACGGGGCCGTCATCCGCGAAGACAACCGCATCGGCGACGACGTCTCGATCGGCACCCACTCCATCATCGAGCGCGACACGGTCATAGAGGACGGCGCGCGCGTCCACTCCAACTGCTTCGTCCCCGAGTACGTTCTCATCAGGAGAAGAGCGTGGATCGGCCCATGCGTCGTCATGACGAACCACCTGCACCCTGGTTGTCCGCAGTTCAAACTACAAGGGAAGAAGGACCGCGACTACTGCCTGCGGGGCCCGGAGATCGGCGAGGACGCCTACGTCGGGGCGGCCGCCGTGCTCATGCCGGGGATAAAGGTCGGGAAAAGGGCGCTCATAGGTGCCGGCGCGGTCGTCACCAAGGACGTGCCCGACGATTCCGTGGTCGCAGGTAACCCCGCCAAAGTCGTCCGCCGCGTCGACGAACTCGTCTGTCCGCCCGGGCACTATGAGAGGTTGTACCAGTGGAAAAGCTGAAGATCAAACTGGCCGAGATGTTCGTCGACGACGAGACGCGCCAAGCGGCGCTTCGCGTAATCGAGAGCGGCCGCTACATCAAGGGCCCCGAGGGCGAGGCGTTCGAGAAGGAGTTCGCGGCAAAGATCGGCACGAAGCACGGGATCGCGGTCTCGTCCGGAACGGCGGCGCTCCACATCGCATACCTTGCCGCGGGGATAGGCCCCGGCGATGAGGTGATAGTCCCATCCCACTCCTTCATCGCGACCGCAGCACCCCTCATCCACATCGGGGCGGTCCCCGTGTTCGCGGACATCGATCCGGTGACTTTCACGATTCTCCCGCGGGAGTTCTCCCGCCTGAAGTCGCCTAGGACGAAGGCCGTCGTCCCTGTGCACATCTACGGGCAAAGCGCCGACATGTCGCCGATAGTCGAGGCCGCGCGGGGCCATGGGATCAGGGTCATAGAAGACGCGGCCCAGGCGCACCTTGCCGAATACGGGGGAAAACGGATCGGCACACTTGGAGACGTCGCGATCTTCAGTTTCTTCCCATCGAAGAACATGACGGTGGCCGGCGACGGCGGGATGTTGACGACGGACGACGACAGGATCGCCGCCACGTTGCGCATGCTCCGAGACGCGGGCCGTGCTCCAGGGCAGAAGTACGAGCACGAGATCCCCGGGTTCAATTACCGGTTGTCGGAGATCCAGAGTGCAATCGGCCGCGTTCAGCTCAAGCACCTCGAAGCGTGGACCGCGAAGCGCCGCGAGAACGCCGCATACCTTCAAGACGCCCTTGCCGGGACGAAGGGCGTCACCTTGCCCACGGAGCGCACCGGCTCGAAGCACGTGTGGCACCAGTTCGTTATCCGCTACCACGAGCGCGACCGCTTGTGGAAGCACCTCGAAGCGAGCGGCATCGAGGCCGGCGTCCATTACCCGATCCCCATCCACTTGCAACCCGCCTTCAAGACCCTGCCGCGGGCGAAACTTGCCGAGACGGAGAGGGCCGCCGCAGAGATACTATCCATTCCCGTCCATCAGAAACTCACGCGCGCCGATCTTGACTACATCGCGGGGGCCGTGCGCGACTTTGCCGGGGGAGCGAAGTGAGACTAGGGCTACTTGGCACCGGATACTGGGGAAAGAACCACGCCCGCGTGCTGAAGCAGCTACGTGAAGCTGGTCGGGTGTCGCAGCTCACCATCTGCGACGTCGACGAATCACGGGCCCGCCAGTACGCCAAGGAATCCGGCGCCGACTTCGTGACCGACCCGAAGCGACTCATCGGAAAAGTGGACGCCGTCGACATCTGTACGCCCACCCCCAGCCATTACCCGCTCGCCGCGGAATTCCTCGCCAACGGGACAGACGTCTTCGTGGAGAAACCCCTGACGCTCACGAGCGACGAGGGACAGCGACTGATCGCCCTCGCCAAGGAGAAAACGCGCATACTCCAGGTCGGCCACATCTTCCGCTACCACGCCGGAGTCCAAGCCATAAGGCGTCTCATCGAGACTCGCGAGCTCGGCGACGTCCGGTACATGGTGAGTAACCGTTTGAGTTTCCGGGCTCCGCGACCGGACATGGGGGTCCTACACGCGCTTGGAGTGCACGAGGTGGACTTGTTCCCATTCCTACTCGGCGTCGATTATCCGGAGACCATCTACGCTTCGCTGGGATCGTACCATTCGAAGGGGATCGAGGAGGTCGCACAACTCATCCTCGAATTCCCCGACGACGTGCGCGGTTTCAGCCTGGAAAGCTGGCTCTCACCGCTTGCCGGAAAGGACCGGAAACTCGTGGTCGTCGGAAGTCGAATGAGCGCGGAGGTCGACTATCTCAAACCGCAGGAGATGGTCATCAGCGAGTCGCACATCGAAGTCCACGGCGACGGGCCGGAGGCCCGGTTCGAGGTCGTGAACGAAGGAGGACACACGGTGCCGATACAGTACCGCGAACCGTTGGAAGTGGAACTCGAAGCGTTCCTGGACTCGGTGAAGACGAGAAAGAGGCCACTGGCGGATGGCGAATGTGGGTTACGCGCCGTCAGGATGATAGAAGCGGCGTTCGAGGCGGCGAGGGAGAAGAGGGCCGTGAACGTGAGGCCGTGATCTCCGTAACCAACCGCCTCAGAGCAGGCCGCGTTCACGCAGCTCCGCGTTCGCCTCGTCGAATTTGTCCTTAGCCTCCGCCGCTTCACCCCAGGCCACCAGTTCCCGCATGCCGTCGTCAAACGGCGTCTGCGCTTCGAAACCGAGGAGGCTTTTTGCGAGGGCTACGTCCGCAACGCAATGCCTCACATCGCCCGCGCGGTAATTGTTCTCGAAGTGCGGGGTCACCTTTGACCCATAAAGTTTGATGAGAGTCTCCGAAACACCCCTGATGGTCTGCGGGTTTCCCGTCCCGACGTTTATCGCATGATAGTCAGCGCCGCCCTTCGTGCCGGCCAAGATGTTGGCCCGCACGATGTCGCTTACATGGATGAAATCCCGCGTCTGCAAGCCGTCCTCGTAGACCACGGGCCGGTGGTTGTTCTTGATTCGTGACGAAAATATGGCGCACACGCCGGTGTACGGATTGCCCAGGCTCTGGCGTGAGCCATAGACGTTGAAATAGCGCAACGCCACTGTGGGGATCCCGTACGTCCGGCCCGCGATTAGGCAATACTCTTCCTGATCTTTCTTGGATTGCGCGTAGATCGACGTGCAGTCGAGGCGCTTGGTCTCAGGCGTGCCAATTGGGCTCAGTCGGTTTCCGCACGAAGGGCAGGGATGTTCCCATTCATGCCCCCTCATCGCGGATTCTGCCCGCAGGAGCGGCTGGGCTTTCGCGCCGCAGCCTGGGCACCGGTAAAGGCCCTCCCCGTAAATGCTCATCGAACTTGCCACGACCAGCTTCTTCAACCCGTGGTTCTTGTTCACGAGAACGTCCAGGAGGCGAGCCGTCGCCATCGTGTTGACGTCCACGTACCTCTCGATTTGGTACATTGACTGGCCAACACCCACCATCGAAGCCTGATGATACAGAACTTCGATATCCTCTAGCGCTTGCTCAATGGTCTTCCGGTCACGGACATCGCCCCAGACATATTGGGCCCGGGCGTTGAGATAATCCGGTTTCTTGGAATGGACTTGGGGCTCGAGGTTATCGAGGACTCGGACTTGGTTGCCCGCCGAGACGAGAGAGTCCACCAAGTGGCTGCCGATGAAACCGGCGCCGCCGGTGACGAGGATCTTCTTCATTTGGACCGCGCAACAATCAGCGTCTGGTAAATAAAGGGAATGCCAAATAATCCCGGCCCGCTCAATAGGAATCGATCGGCGACGTGACCATTGTGAGCTCGATGGCGTTGGTGCCGTACATACTTCGCTGGCGACGGCGGTGGCCCCGCACTTGTTGGTCGCCTCCACGGCTTTCGGCGGACACGCCACGCGATGCGCGCCCCGTCCAAGTAATGGGAGGTCGGAGTAGTAGAGGGTATTCGCCATCGGGGCCCACCGTCGTACTGGGAAAACCGGTGTTGGGAATAGACTCTCACGAAAACGCGGTGGCCTGACGCCAGGGAACCCCGGCCAATACAAGGAAGGGTTTATCCCCATGTAGATTGTCGATGAGTCGAGGGAGTGAAAGATGAGGTCCGTCACGTTTGCCGTCATGATTGCCGCGTTAATGCTAGTTCCAATAGCGCCTGCCGCGCCCACGACTGATTCCACATACTTCGCCCGCTTCACCGGCGGCGAGGTAGCCGTCTGGCAGTTCGACGTCGATGATTGGCACCCCGAATTCGGTCAGACCTGGGATTCGACCAGCAACATCAACGATCTCACCATTAGCAATGCGCCCTACGCGCCGTTCGGAGGTCGTTTCGGTGGCGCCTTCAATTTCAACGGCGTGAATTCATTCCTTTCGCGGCCGAATCCACCGTCACTAAACGGCCTGAACCAGGTGACAGTAATGGCTTGGGTGGAGCCGACCTTCACCAAGACAGCCGGCGGAGCCGGGTCTGGCATCGGAATCAGCGGTATCGTGAACAACGTCGCTGCCATTGGGACAACCGGCGGCTACGCATTGAGGATCGGTGACAACACCAGCGGCGTTCCCGAGTTCCTCGTCTACAGCAGCGCCCCCCTTGAGTACCGGCTTGTTGGCAAGACGCCTCTATCGGCCGGCGTCGCTTATCACATCGCAGGGACCTTCGACGGCAGCACAATGAGGCTCTACGTCAATGGTATGCTCGACGGGAGCCGATCAGGCACCCTGTCTTCGACGTCCGCTTCGTTCGAAATCGGCCGGGACCTCTATAGTAACAATAGGGTATTCCCCGGCGTCATCGACGAGGTTCGCGTCTACAACCGGGCGCTTTTGGCGGGCGAAATCGTGAGCCTGATGAACTGCCCATACGACAACAGCGTGGTCAGCGTCATTTCGACGCCGTCGTGTTGACGGCTGGACCAATACATAAGGCTCATGCAATGGCGGATTGAATCCCCACCATGGGAAAGTTTCACCCGTGGTTCGCGTTGCTGGCCGTCTCCGTGTTGCTGGCCGGCTGCCTCGAAGGACGAAACCAAGAGACATCACCTCAAGTCCGGTTGATCGGTTCAGAAGTCGTAATTTGGAGTTTTGACCGCACGTCGACGGACGCAACCGGCCTTGGCGATGCCTCGGGAAAGGGCATCAATCTGACGAACCACGGCGCCAACATGCTGCCCGACGGAGGCAGGTTCCGAGGCGGGGCCTCGCTTTCTGGCAAAGAGACGTGGCTCGAGGCCGAATCACACGATTTCCAGACCCTGTCGACCATCACCGCAATGGCGTGGATACTGCCCCGCACGATCAAACCGGTCGGCGGCGAACAAAGCGGCGTCGGAATCAGCGGAATCATCAATAACGTGGCGGCCAAGGATACGAAGGGCGGTTTCGCCCTTCGCATAGGGGACGCGAACCAAGGCGCCATCGAATGGCTAATATACGACGACGCGCCCCGCGAATACCGCCTCGTCGCCAATCTCACGATTACCGGTGGAGCCATGTCGCATGTTGCCGGAACGTTCGATGGGACGACCTCAAGCCTCTACGTGAATGGTCTACTCGTGGGGGCGCGCCAGGCCGCTTTGACGCCGTCCACATCGCGCTTAGAGCTTGGTCGCGACAATTACAATCCGTCACGTAACCTCGACGGGATTCTGGACGAAGTCCGAATCTTCGATCGCGCTTTAGGGCAACGGGACATCATTACGCTCATGAACTGCCCCTACGAACGCGGAATCGCAGACCCAAACACGGGATTAGCGGCCTGCTGACGTCCTGCCGCCGGACGGCCTTCCTAGGCCCACGCGCCGGGGCACAAGGCGACTTGTGACACCCGCCGGTGACAAGCATCGGCGTGGCATATGATGGTAGGCGTGGACGTTACGTCGATTCCTGATCCACCTAGAAGTCCATGAAAAGTCTTATCTTGTCATAGGCAGTGGTGTCAAGAGTCGGGTACCCAAGGGATAGGAGGCGACGTGACGCGACAGGGCCACAGGAGGAATTCGAGATCAGGCAGGGCCCTGTATTCCGTCGCGCTGGCAATCCTCTTGCTGACGCCCGTCGGCTTCTTCCCTTCGGGTGTTGCAGACGCTTCAACCGAGCCAGCTCCGGGAAGCGACAATTCTCACAATACTTCGGAGGAGAACGGCGCCGGAACGACTCCTAAGACCGATTCACCTGAGTCGCCGGCCCGAGCAGAGCCCGATTCCTCCACCTCCAGCAACGCCAATACGGCGGCGGCGCCGCGCAATGGCACCGAGTCCCTATCGGAATATGAGAACCGAACGCTGAGCGCCGAAATCGAAGTGGGTCACCGACAGGACCTGGACGGCAATTCCATCGAAGACGTCCTCGACCTCGTGATTGCGCGGTCTGGCTCGGAGGACGACCTCAAGATCATCATCGCCTTCGCCGACCAAGGTTCGGCGGCGTCGGCTCAGGGAGGCCTATTCGCCATGGGCGCCAGCGGGGTCCGTGTTTACCACCTCGCGCCGGCGGTTTCGGCAAGCATGCCCGCGTCCACGGTCCGGTTCGTGACCACGATGCCGGGTGTCGTGCTCGTGTACCACGACGCCCTGGTCCGGGCCACGCTTGACTCCTCGGGACCGGTGATCCGGGCGCCAGAGGCGCGTTCCACGTACGGCGTCAACGGTGCGGGCGTCGGAATCGCGATTGTTGATACAGGAATCGACCCGTCCCACAAGAGCTTGGATGATCAAGATGACAATCCGCAGACGACGGACCCCAAAATAGTGGGTTGGTATGATGTCATCAACGGTCGAAACACCCCGTACGATGACCACTACCACGGAACCCACGTGGCGGCGACCGCCGCTGGGACGGCGGCTGGAACGCCCTACGTGGGAATCGCGCCGGGTGCGAATCTCATAGGCGTCAAGGTACTTTCCGGATCGGGGTCCGGCTCCGAGAGCGGCGTCATCGATGGAATGGAGTGGTGCGTTGACAACAAGGATGCCTATGGCATCGACGTCATGTCGATGAGCCTCGGCGCCAATGTCAACGGCGACGGGAATTCACCACTGGAACAGGCGGCTACCAACGCCATGAACGCGGGAGTAGTGACAGTGGTCGCAGCCGGCAACAGCGGCCCGGGATCTAACACAGTCGGAGTCCCGGGCAGCGCGAGGGACATCTTGACGGTAGGCGCCGTGGATGACGGGAAGACTGTGGCGTATTTCTCGAGTCGTGGTCCGACGCGGGACGGGCGCTTAAAGCCGGAAGTCTCGGCAGTGGGCGTCGACGTCATCGCCGCGTCCGCAAACACCGGTACCGGATATCGGTCGTTGAGCGGGACGAGCATGGCGACGCCCCACGTTTCCGGGTTGGTCGCTTTGGTGCTTGAAAGAGCCGCGGGCAGCGCGGACCCAAGCGAAATTCGGGACATTCTCATGTCAACGGCCGTTGACGGCGGGGCGTCGGGACCCGACAATTCGTATGGTTATGGTGTTGTAGACTCCGTGGAAGCTGTCGGTGCGGCGATACCGCCTGCGCACGATCTCGCCGTTCGCGAGATGACCTTGCCGTCCTCGGTCGCGCCGGGCGAACAGGTTAACGCCTCCATAGTCGTTCGCAACAATGGCTTGAACGCCGAATCCGACGTAAGCGTAAGGCTCGTCGTCGATGGAGTGCTGGTGGACGATGGCATACTCTCGACCCTGGCTTCTGGTGCCTCTGAGACCGTCATCCTCTCTTGGCAATCGCCACCGACGAGCGGGACACACAACATGACTGGTGAGGTCGCTCCAGTCCCGGGCGAGTCGAACTTGGGAAACAACGCTCTCAGCAGGTCGCTCTTTGTCGGAATCCGGCTTCCCACGGCGCGGGCCCACACGAGTGCAGCGTGGAACGGCCAGTACGCCTATGTCTTCGGTGGCAACGATGGAAATTATCTTGACCAAATCGTTCGGGTCGACGTCGTCACGATGAAGGCGACGACCATGGCGGCGAAACTGCCAGCAGGGCGCGAAGGAACGAGCGCCGTGTGGACGGGAACATTCGCGTACATTTTTGGCGGCGAGAGCGGTCCATACTCCCGCTCTAGCGGAATCGTGCGTTATGATCCCGGTACCGATACCGCAAGCCTCATGCCGACGCCGCTCCCGTCGGGGAGAACGCTGACTTCCGCCGTGTGGACCGGACAGTACGTGTACATATTCGGAGGATGCACCGTGACCGTATGTCCAACCGATGAGATTCTCCGTTACGATCCAGCGACCGACGCCATTTCCGTTCTGGCGCCAAGGCTTCCCTCCGCGAGGATGGGCACCAGCGCCGTGTGGGCGGGCGGGGATGCATATGTCTTCGGAGGAGAGACCGGCCAGGCGCACTTACGACAAGTTGTAAGGTTCTCCCCTTCCACCGGCGTTGTTTCTATCATGGCCGCGAGCCTTCCGATCGGCGGGGTCGAGACGTCGGCGACATGGAGCGGGAGTCGCGCCTACGTGTTCGGCGGCCTGTATGGCACGACTTTTGGAAATCAGGTTGTCCAGTATGATCCAGTTACTGATCTTGCTACGGTTGTAAGCGAGGATATGACGCCGGCCAGATGCTGCACGAGCGCTGCGCTCACGACCAAAGGGGCGCTCGTCTTCGGGGGATTGAATGGCGTCTACCTCTCAGACATTTTCCAGTATCCGATAGGCCTACAGGCACCAACGAATTTCACGGCGACCCCTGGGCCGGGTCTTGGCGAGATCACCCTGGCATGGCAGCCACCGGTGGAGCTCGGCGCGTCGCCAGTCACCGGGTACAATGTATACCGCGGGTCATCGCCCGGCTCCGGGATGCTCCACGCGACCCTTGGCAATGTACTCGGTTTTTCGGACGCGGGCCTTCCGGACACAGCCACGTATTACTACAATGTAACGGCCATCAACTCCCAGCTCGAAGGACCGTCTTCCCCCGAAGTCTCGGCCAACACGTACCATCCAGATGCCCCGGATTCCCCCCAAAATGTGGAGGCTGAACCGGGCGCCGATCTCGGAAAGGTGGTTGTGACTTGGACCCCGCCGCAAGCCGCCGGGAAACCGCCCACGAACGGTTACCGCGTGTACCGCGGGACAACTGAATCGAACCTCGTGTATGTCGCACAAACGGGAACCGTGAGCAAATACGACGACTCAGGGTTGGCGAACGATACCAGTTACTTCTACGGTGTATCGGCCATCAATCTCGTTGGAGAAGGGGATGCCTCGGCCCCAGTCTCCGTCCAGACCTTTGCGGTCGTGCCCCCCGGCTCGCCCCAAAGTCTGGCTGCGACCGCCGGCTCCGGTCCCGGCAACATCACGCTCTCATGGGTGGCGCCGTCCCCGAACGCGGGCCCGCCTCCCACCGGCTATCGAGTATATGGGGGTAACGCGTCCGGGACGGAGGCGTTCCTGGCCCAGGTTGGACCGAACTCAATATTCGTCGAATCCGGCTTGGGAAATGGCCGGACCCGGTTCTATAAGGTTGGCGCTTCAAACTCTGTCGGGGAGGGACCGGTATCCACCGAAACGAGCGCGACAACTTTTACGGTTCCCAGCGTCCCTCGCAACTTTACCGCGTCCACGAGCACGAAGGCGGGCGAAATTGTGCTTCGGTGGGAACCGTCGGCAGATTCCGGTGGAACACAAGTCACGGGTTATCGCCTATACCGCGGAGACGTACCCGGGCAAGAGATTTTTTTGGTACAGGTGGGTAATGCGCTTGTCTACTACGATGGCGGACTCGGCGCGGGAGTGACCAAGTATTACCGCGTGTCGGCCGTCAACGTCGTGGGCGATGGCCCCATGGCGCCGACGGCAAGCGGAAGCACACTATCGACTCCGGGACCGCCTCAAAACCTCATTGCCGTAAAGGGCCCGGCCGTCGGGGACATGACTCTTACATGGCAACCGCCAGCCGCCGGCGGAGATTCCGGCATTACGAACTATCGGATCTACCGGGGGGACTCGGCGGAGTCGGCCTCCTTCCTAGCCCAGGTGGGAAACGTCGGAACATATCGCGACTCGACCGGACCCGGCGGGTTAACATTCTACCGCTTATCCGCCGTGAACCCGGCGGGCGAGGGCGAACTTGGGTCTCCCACAAGCGTTGTCGCAGACGCTGTACTGAAGACCGCGCGCGCGCATATGAGTGGCGTTTCGACGGGTCAACACGTGTACATTTTCGGCGGCCAAGATGGCTCTTACTTGAACCAGATCCTGAAATACGACCCGACGACGGACAAAGTCACAGTCATGGCTGCAACGCTTCTTTCTGGGCGAGAAGGCACGAGCGCAGTCTGGACGGGAACCTTCGCGTTTGTTTTCGGAGGCGAGAGTGGGCCATTCGCCCGCTCGGACCGCATTGTGAGATATGATCCATGGACGGACACGACGACCTTCATGAGTGCAAGGCTTCCCACGGGACGCACGCTCACCAGCGCGGTCTGGACTGGCCAATACGTGTACATTTTCGGGGGATGCACGACAAGCGTGTGCCCGGCGACCGACATCCTGAGATACGATCCAGCGGCAGACGCCGTGACCGTTATGTCGCCTCGTCTGCCCTCGGCACGGATGGGTACGAGCGCCATTTGGGACGGACAGAGCGCCTACGTCTTCGCTGGAGAAACGGGCCAAGCCCACTTGAAGCAGATTGTCAGATACACGCCGTCCACGGGCTCTGTATCTGTAATGGCAGCTACGCTTCCCATTGGGGGCGTCGAGACGTCCGCCGTTTGGAACGGGGCCAGTGCATACATCTTTGGAGGCCTCTTTGGCACGACCTTCACGAGTCAGGTCGTTCAATTTTCGCCCGCCGCGGACTCGGCCATCGTCCGGGATGAAGGGATTGGTCCACCGCGCTGCTGTGCCGGAGCCGTGCTAGTGGGCGAAACGGCAATTACGTTTGGGGGCCTGTCAACGGCTTCAACTTACCTGAAACATATTACAGAATACGAAATCACGCTCACGCCGCCACGCCAGCTCACTGCGATGCCTGGATCCGACCTGGGCAGCACCGTCCTTTCTTGGCAGGCACCGGTCGACGATGGTGGAACTCCGATAACCGGTTACCGTGTTTACCGTGGATCGGCAAGCGGCCAGGAAACATTCATCGAAGAGTTGCCGGTCGTGTTCTCGTACGCGGACGGCGGTCTGGAGAACGGGACGACCTACTACTATGTCATCCGCGCGGTCAATGCGTTGCGGGAGAGCAGCCCCTCGAACGAAGTCAACACTACGACCTACGCGGCGGTCCCTCCCCCGGCGCCCCACGGGCTCGTCGCCTCGGCAGGAATTGGTCCAGGCGCGATCACACTTCGGTGGAACCAATCGACACCGGCCGGGACCCAGCCTCCGCGCAGCTATCGCATATATGCTGGAACCGCAAGCGGCAGCGAAGACTTCTTGACGGAGATCGAAGGTGCCCAAAATTTCACGCACACCGGCCTTGGTAATGGCGTTAAGAGGTTCTATCGGGTGAGCGCCGTGAACGCGATCGGAGAGGGGGGCCTTTCCGCCGAGGCAAATGGAACCACATTCATCCCACCGTCGAAACCAGTCAATCTCGTGGCACAATTCGGCCCCGGCCCCGGCGAAATCACGCTAGACTGGCAGACCCCGTCCTCAAACGGAGGCCTTCCCGTGACGGGTTATACCGTGTACCGTGGAAACTCCAGCGCAAACAAAACCCTACTGGCCAAGGTCCCGACCGTGACGACATTCAAGGATTCCGGAAGATCGGTCCGGGACACCTATTTCTACAGTGTGACGGCGGCCAACTCTGCTGGCGAGGGCTTGAACTCCAGCGACGCTTCTGCACGGGCCCTGGGTGCGGGAAACGTCAAGACGGCCTCGAATCCTGACGGAAGCGTGACCGTATTCGATGATCGGGACTCGGATGATACCGTGGATCCGGGCGAGGAGATTGCTCGTACTCCGAGCGTAACCCCTTTCGAATCAGCTTACGCCGAGTCGTTTGACGACGGCGTCGCTGACGGTTGGACGAAGAGCGGAGGCACAACGAACCTGTGGAGAGTTCAGGCGGACTGCTCGCTCACGACCGGAGAATTCGCGCTGACGTTCAACGCCCCGTCGCCTTCGTGCGACTACGACGTGGGACACGCATCAGGGTCCGTGGGTAGCCCTATGGTGGACCTCACGGGAGCAGAGCGCGCCATCCTTACTTTCAGACACTTTTGGCAGACTGAACGTCCGACGGACGCCGGTCGGAGCGACCCGCTACGCGCCATTGACGGTTGGGACAGGATGTCAGTCGAGGCGAGCAGCGACGGCGGTGCTACGTGGACCGAGCTAAAGCGGTGGGATTCCCGAGACCCGAAACCTGGCGGGTGGACATCGGAGTCGATAGACATCGCAGGTTTCATATCTGACCAAGTATCGGTACGGTTCACCTTCGATAGCGTCGATTCAGCCTGGAATACGTATCTCGGCTGGAGCGTCGACGATGTGGCCATAATCAGGGGTTAGGCGTCTCTTTGGGCGAATCCTTGGCATCAACCTCCTTCCTTGCTCCCTCTACCTGCGTTTCCCGTGGTATGTCTACGCTTGCAGAAACGTGATCGTATCACGCTTGCCCCTCCAAGGCAGACTCTTCGTGGACGCATCCTCACTTCGTGCGACAATGACAAAGCGTTCACGCCCATTTCAGGCGCCCGGCGTGGGGTGCGAAAGACCTTTTCAAAATGGACCGCCGTCTACTTTCGGGAGATACCCATTAGCTTGACCATGTCCTGCCACCGATGCTCGAAAGTATGATTCTCTAGCACTGTCTCCCGCCCGGCCCGTGCAATCTCTCTCGCCTCCTCTGGATGGTCGAGATAGTGGCGGACCAGGGTAATGAGTTCGGCGTCCGTTTCGTAGGTCACGAGATGCTTCTTGTTCGTGAAAAGGTCGAGCAAACCGTCCACGACATCGGTGACCATCAAGGCTCCTGCAGACATTCCCTCAAAGACCCGTTGGTTCAGCACTCCCATGAGGCTGCGGTTGAATACGATTTGCGATCGACTGTACAACCTGGCCACGTCTTCGTAGAAAATACCCTGCAGAATCGTGGTTTTGAAGTTTCCCTCCAAGATCCGTGAAAGGCGAATCCGCTCATTGTACAATCCCGCCGCCATGTTCCCCACTGATGCGACCTCAAGGTCGCGCTCGCCCTGAAACATCCGGTGATACCATGGATCGAACGCCAGTGGCACCCAAGCCGATTTGTTGGCGCATTCGGCGAAGAGGCCTTGGTATTTCTTGTGAGCGTAGAACACCCAATCGTAGTCCCTGGCGTGAGTCTGGTGGTACTCGGGAAAGAGGTGCGTATCAAGGTGCCAATTGGCCGTCGGAATCCCAAGGTCGGGCACGCCGCGAAGGAAATGCTTCGGGTGGTCATTGACGGACAGAAAGAGGTCGAAATCCGCTGGCTTACAATAATTTTCCTTGAGAACCTTGCGCACGGTCTTCCGAAGCCCGAGCGGGTCTCGAAGCTCGCGGATAGAGAGTTGGCGGAGATCAAGGTGAAGCACGACATTTTCCCGGTTCATTGCGCGAAGCATGTACTGCGTGATGCTGTTGTAGCCGCCCGGACATGCAAAGATCACGCGCACTTGCGCTGGAAAACTGGCCTGCCATATCAACCTGCCCTTACGGCGGCCTACGGGAAGAGCCGTTCAAGCCCGAACTCCGGCCTTCTCACGTCTCCATCCAGGTAGAGGCCTTTCCATATCTCGAACGCCGTCATGTTCCACAAGTGGGTGTAGTCCCGTTCCCGTTTCGGCGAGGAAGCGGCCCGAAGCGTCTTCTCCACGAAAGTGTCCTTGAAATATCCGCTGCGGCTTAGTCGGGCGGGCGTGAGCACTTTCCGGGCCAGGTCCTTGAGTTCGCCTTTGAACCAGTGGTGGCTCGACATGCCGAAGACGCGCTTCGTCCGGTTCTCGACGATCTCCTTTGGAAGGAGGCGTCGCATCGCCATCCGGAGCACGTGTTTCTGGCTTCTCATCTTCACGGCCTGGGGTATCCTGAAGGAGAACTCGACCATGCGTCTATTGCAAAACGGTACGCGCCCTTCGAGCCCGCATGCCGCGGTCTCCCGGTCGACGATCTGCAACAGGTCCTCGGCCATGTAGCCGCGCATCTGGACGATCGTGTGCTGGTCGAAAAAGTCGAGGCCCTTAAGGTCGTTGAAGTATGAGCGGTATTCCTCCTCCGGCGGCGCTTGGCCTCCGAGCGCCGGCGTAAGCATCATCGCGCCTTCGCGCCGCGTGAGAGCCCCTGTCGGGGCGAACGCCATGTAGTATTTGGCGTCGTCCTCGCCGTACGCGGAAAGGGCCTTCGCACCGCGCTCCAGCTTGTCGACGCCGAGGGCCGGGAGCGCGGTCGCGATTTTCCTTATCGGGCGCGGTATCATGCGAGGGAGATGCTTGTCCTTGTATGCGCGGATCGAGCGGTCGTATCCGCCAAAGAGCTCGTCGCCGCCAAGACCGGAGTGGACGACCTTCACGTGCTTTCTTGCAAGCTTCGAAAGTAGCAGGGTCGGCTCTATGTTGCGGCGCGGCTCTTCGAGGTGCCAGATGGCCTCCGGCATGTGCTTTAACGCGTCGGAGCCGACGAAGAGCTCATGGTGTTCGCAACCGAAGTGCTCGGAGACGCGGGCGGCCTCCTTCGTCTCGTCGGTGGCTTCGCCGAATCCGACCGTGTACGTGTGGAAGCGTTCGTCGGAGAGGCTTCGCATCGTCGCCAGTAACGAAGTGGAATCCACGCCGCCGGAAAGGTAGACGCCTTGGGCCACCTCGCCTTGGAGTTCGGACTTGACTGTCTCACGGAAAATGGTCGCGAGGGCCATCGCATAGTACTCGTCGTCTTTCGAGTCCATCGGCGAGACGTCCGGCCGCCAATATTGGATGACTTTGGCGACCCCGTTCTCGAAAACGAGATAATGGGCGGGAAGGAGCTTCTTGATGCCCAAGAGCATCGTGCGCTCGCCCGGGATGAACGATTGGTTCAGGAAATCGAAGAGGGCCTGCTCGTCGATTTCCCGCGCGATGCCGGGGTATTGGAGGATGGCCTTGAGTTCGGAGCCGAAGAAGATGCGGTCCCCTTGGACGCTGTAGTGCAGGGGTTTGACGCCCATCTGGTCGCGGCCCAGGACGAGCCGGCGCTTGTTGACGTCCCATAGGGCGAACGCGAATATCCCGTTCAAGCGTTTGACGAAGTCCGGGCCCAAGAGTTCGTAT
Source organism: Euryarchaeota archaeon (assembly GCA_016207515.1). Taxonomy (NCBI): domain Archaea; kingdom Methanobacteriati; phylum Methanobacteriota; species Methanobacteriota archaeon. Next base: position 46,163 of record JACQPN010000007.1, read on the forward strand.
CCGTGGACGATCGTCTCCGTGTCCGACCTCGTCTTGAAGCGGTGGCCGAGCTTCGAGATCTCTTCGCGTAGTTCCTGGTAGTTGTAGATCTCGCCGTTGTAAGTGACCCAGACGGAGCCGTCTTCATTGGAGATTGGCATATGGCCGCCGGCCACGTCGACGATGGAAAGGCGGCGGTTGGCAAGGCCAACTTGGGAATCCGTGTAGAAGCCCTCGTCGTCCGGCCCGCGGTGCCGTATCGAGTCGGCCATGCGCTTGAGTAGACCTTTGTCGTCGAAGCCGGCGAAACCGCAGATGCCGCACATTTACGGCTTCTCTACTATCGCTTCTCTATTAAATCTTGATATGCGGCGACGTGCTCCCTTGCGGCCTTCTCCCAGGAGAAGGTGGAAGCGCGTTCGAGGCCGCGGCGGGAAAGCTCCTTCGAACGGCCGGCATCCGAGAGCACTTCGACTATCGCCCTTGCGTATGCCGCTTCGTCCATCGCGGGGACAAGCACGCCCGCGTCCCCGACGACTTCGGGCATGGTGCATGCGTCCGACGCGATCACCGGGAGGCCGCATGCCATCGCTTCGAGCGGGGGAAGGCCGAAACCCTCGTAGAGCGTCGGGAAGACGAAGACGTCGGCGGCGTGGTACCATTCCGCAACCGCGGTGTTCGTCCCGAAGTGGCCGGCAAACGTGACCTTGGAGCCGAGGCCGAGATCCGCGACCGCCTTCTCGTTCTGGCGCCTCCACAAGTCCCTCTCCGCGTGACCTACCTTCACGAGACGCGCGTTTTTTTCCGCATCGACGACTTGGCGCATGGCCCGTAGAAGCGTCGGAAGGTTCTTTCGCGGTTGGTCGGACCCGACGAAAAGGACTATCCGTTCCTCAGGACCGATGCCGAGCTTGGTCCTGATCGTTACGCGCTCGGCTTCCGAGACGGGTCCGAACCCGGGGGGCACGCCGTAGTGGATTGTCCGGATCCGCTCAAGCGGGATCTTCGTGAATCGGGCGATCTCGGCCCGCTGGAAATCGGAGATGGTGATGACGAGGTCCGCTTTTTTCAAACCGCGGACGAAAAGCCTGGAGTCTATCATCACGGGCAATTCGTGCGGATAGTACTCCGGGTAGAACGGCAACGTGAGGTCGTGCACGGTGACGACGCTGTTCTTGAAACGGGTGAAATTAAGGAGGGAGGCGAGGTCCTGCGTCTCGAACTGCCAGATGTCGCCCTCGTTTCGCCGCTTGGCCAGTCGGCGGAGGTCCATGTACTTCGCGATGATGGCGCGCGAATGTTCGATCCGGTGATTGACGACATTGGCTATCTCCGGCAACTGCTCGTGGAACATGCGTGCGTAGCGAGACACGACACCGCCGGGCCCTTCGTAGTAGGCGAAGTTCACGGCGAGACCGCTAGACACGGGGATACCTCCGGGCCCTTTCGACGATCGAATCCACGACCTCGAAGTGCTCCCGGCCGCAGAGGCGGAAGAACTCGTCGAGGCTTCCCATGTGGGGGAGTAGGTAATCGTACGGCGTCGTGATGTTCTGGTGCGCGAGCGGGAAGTCGTAACGTTTCTTGAAGGGGAGCGTCGCTAGGGCCGCGAGGAAGGGCACGGTCGCAAGCGCCCTGCGAAAACCCGGCCGTTTTCCGCGAAGTATGTATTTGTACGTACGCCAAACGGAGAGCGCCCGGAGCCTCAAGACATCGGTGGAATACTCGTACGTCTCGAGGAACACTTTGACCGGGTCCTTTCGCCTGCTCTCGTGCTGGCGGTGCTCCATGTACATCACCGGCAGGTAGATGAGCGGCGCGACGGCCGCCAGGCGGGCGTTCATGAGCGCGTCCTCGTGGCTCACGGTCTCTGGGAAATAACCCGCCTTCTCGATCAGGTCTCGCTTCGTGATGAGAAGTGTCGCAAGAAGCGTGTAGGGGCCGACCTCACGCTCCTTCGCATGGTAGGCGTCGAGCACTTTGCCGATCACCGGGCGGAATATCTCGTCCGTGTCCACGTGATGTATCTGGTATTCGCCTCGGGCGGCCCTCGCGGCGAGCGTCCTGCCGATCCCGCGACCCCGGCGTGAATCTTTGATGAGCCGGAACCCTGGCGTCTTCGCTGCGTACTCTTCGAGAATCTCCCGGCTCCCATCGACAGACGCCTGGTCCACGATGACGAATTCGACGTCTCGCCCGGCGAACTGGGGAATGACGCTGTCTAGGCATTCTCGTAGCGTCGCGACGCTGTTCAGGTTCGTGATGCAGACGCTGTAACGCGTCACGACGACCCCTTCCCCGGAGCCGCACCGACTTTCGTGCTTGCAGACCAAAATGGGTGGCTCGCCAAGATGCGCTCCCTCATCCGCTCCCAGCAGTAGGTCTTCGCGAAAGCCATCCTGGCGGCCTTTCCCATGGAATCGAGCCGGTCGCGATCAGCCATGGAAGCGACGATTGCGTCTCGGAGCGCCGTTTCATCGTCTGGCTTCACCGGTATCCCGAACCCGGCGTCCTGGGCTATCCGCGTCATGTCGGGAAAGTCAGAATGGATCGTAGGGACACCCGCGGCCATGTAGTCGAAGAGCTTGTTCGGAGCCCGGAACCGGTAGTTCGGCCCGAGGTCAGGGACGACGATGAGGCCGAGGTCGAAAAGCGTCACGTAGTCGAAAAGCTCCTCCGTAGGCACGGGCGGCAGCGTTTCGACGCGCCCACCGACGCCCGCTTCGGCGGCCACATTCTTCAGCCGCTCCGCCTCCTTCGTCGGGCCGCCCACGATGACGAGGCGCGCTTCCGGAGGGAGGCTGGAAAGGAGGCGGATCGTGGTTTCGAGTCCGCGCTCGCCGTTCAACCCGCCGGCAAAACCTATGATGAAATCGTCATCCTTGATCCCAAGGTGGTCGGAGAGTGCTTTGACGCGCGTGGGGTCCGCGCGGACCTCGTCGATGGCTTTCGAATTGTAGGTGACGGTGACCTTGGCGCCGTCGCGTCTCAGCCTGTCCGCGATCCCTTCGGATACCGTGTAAGTGTGGGCCACACGGGGAAGAAGCCGCGTCTCAAGCGCCGCGAAGCCCTTTGCTACCAGCGGCTTCTCCTCCGCCACCATCGCCGGAAAGTCCTCATGGGAGTCGTAGAACAGGGGTACTTGCAGCTTCTTGGCGGCCCGCGTCGACGCCCAAAGGAGTTCGAGGTCGTGGCAGACGATCCCATCCGGCGCCTCCTCAAGAAGAGCCGTTTCCACGTTGTCTCGCAGTTTCATGAATGAGAGACCGCGCACGAGAACGCCGCCGGCGAGCTTGTGCCGCAAGCGCCGGATGGAGAGGCCATCCCTGGTCTCGTGGGCCGGGAGGTCCCTTTCGAAATCGATCCACGACACGACGGAGACGTCGACGCCGTGGTCTTGCAGCAATCTAGCCTGCCGGATCGCGCGTAGGTACGGCACAGGCAGGTGTTCCTGGACGAACATGTCCGTGGGGATCGCGAACGCCGCCTTCAAGCCCGTGATCTCCACCCGGTTCCGGCGCCGCTTGCCGGCATCATGGCGGCCTCGTGGCCTCGGCCTTCACGTTCGTGTACCTGCGGAGCTTCGCACCGGCGAGCACGTCGTTGATCCTCAATGCAAGATCCTCCTGCCCCAAGATGCCAAAGCCCGGGAGTCCGGCTCCGCAAAAGCCCCTGACCGCGTCCACGCGGAAGCCTGCTCCTTCGAGGACGGCGCGAACGGATCTCAAAGTGTGCGGCCGTAGATGCGTGTGGTCGTCCCAGAACCGCTTGTAATCGGGCGTCGGCGTCTCTATCCGGAGCCTTCCGCCAGGGCGAAGGACGCGCAGGAACTCCCGAGCGCCCGCGACCGGGTCCGCCAGGTGCTCCAGGACGTCGCGGGCGAGGACACCATCGAAGCGCGAATCACGGAAAGGCAGGCGCGTTGCCTCGCCCAAGACGTCCGCCTTGCCAAACGGCGAGATGTCGAGGCCGACGACTTCCGCCTTTCCGAAGGCCCCCTTCAGGAGGTTGTTCCCGCATCCGACGTCTAGAACGCGCGACGTGCCCTGGAAGAGACGCTTGTACTCCGAGAGGAGCGACGTGTGGACGAGGCTGCGGTCATGGAAATAACCCGTGGAGGCCAAGGCGGTCGGCGTGAAAAACGCCTTTTCGCTATTGACCTTTCCGTTTGACGTCCTCGACTATCCACCGTGCCGCTTCCTTCAAGTCCTTGGCGACGAAATCCGGCGGCCGCGTGAGGCGGGGGCTTTCGACCTCATCGGCGTGTTTTTCGATGGGGACCATGACCGTTCGGGCCCCGACGACGGTCCCAAGCTCGACGTCGAACCACCGGTCCCCGATGACGTAGCAACGTCGGGGGTCGATGCCGTGGTCGTCTGCCGCCTTCTCGATCATGCCGGGTTGTGGCTTTCTGCATTTACACATGTCTTCGGGACCGTGCGGGCAGTAGTATACGGCAAGAAGCGATGCTCCAGCGGCTGCGAGCATGCGTTCCATCTTCGCGTTGATCCGGTGAAGGTCGCTTTCGGTGAAATACCCGCGGGCGACGCCGGACTGGTTCGTGATGACGACCAATTCCAACCCCGCTGCCTTGAGCACTGCAAGCGCCTCGGCCGCCCCTTCGATGAGCTCGAAATCCTCTGGCCGCGCGCAATATGGGCCGTCCTTCGCGATCGTGTTGTCACGGTCGACGAAGACGACGCGGCGGCCGGCGACGCTTTTTCCGTTCATTCAGCGCGTTTTCCCTTTTCCGAAGAGTTCCCGTTCCGCGATCGCGCAGATGATGTGTCCGACCGTGATGTGCGCCTCTTGGATCCGCGGCGTGTTCTCGGACGGGACGCGGATCGATATGTCGCAGATCGATGGGAGTTTGCCGCCCTTGCCGCACATCCCCACGGTGGTCGCCCCGAGCTCCTTCCCCTTCTCGATGGCGCGCAGGATGTTCGGCGAGTTCCCGCTCGTGCTGATGCCGATGACGACGTCGCCCGGGCCGACGAGGCCTTCGAGCTGGCGTGAGAAGATCTCGTCGTAACTGAAGTCGTTGCCGATGGCCGTCAAAGCGCTCGTGTTGACGGTCAGGGCGATGCCGGGAAGGCCCGGTCTGTCGCGGATGTTGAATTTCCCGGATAGCTCTGCGGCGATGTGCTGTGCGTCCGCGGCGCTGCCGCCGTTGCCGAAGATGACCATTTTCTTCCCGCCTCGAAGCGCGTTGGTAAGCGCGGAGGCGGCCTTCGCGATGTCCCCGACGTGTTCTTTCAACAGTTCCTTGGCCCGGATGCTTTCGTCGATATCCGAGAGTATCTCTTTCTCGTGGGGCATACTGGTCGAGTGTCAGAGAACGAGGCGTTTATTTCAACTTTTGCGGGCGGGACGACGCAAGAGGGGAGCCTGAACGGTGGGAGGGACCGCTCGTCCTTCGGTGGCCGCCGAGGGCGTCGCCCGGAGCACGGCGACGCCTGCGTTTCCCGCGGTCGGCCCGTCACAGACGGGTATTCAACGCCGGGCGGCCGCGTCCTTGAGCGCCCTTTCGAGACGATCCGTCAACGGCTCCCACTTGAATTCCAACGCCCGACGTCGGGCCGCGTCTCCCATCCGGCGGCGTTCGGACTCGTCCGCGAGGAGTCTGTCGAGGATTATTGCGAGCTTGCGGACGTCGCCGAATGGATGGAGAAGCCCCGTGCGCCCTTCCTCGACGAGATACGGAACGCCACCTACATGGGAGGCCACCACCGGTTTCCCTTGCGCCCAGGCCTCAAGGAATACGACACCAAGGGCCTCGAACTGGCTTGGAAGGGCGAGAAGATCACAACCCGCAAGGGCGGCGCGCTTCTCCTGCTCGGCGACCGGCCCCGTGACGACCATGCGCGCCGTGAGGGAAAGGGACGAAGCGCGCTGCTTCAATGCCTCCAACGCGCCACCGTCCGGCCCCATGAAGACCAAGGAGACGTCCGGATGGCGCGCGGCCACTTGTGAGAAGGCGAGTAGGAGATGATCGGGTGCTTTCTCCGGGTGCAGACGAGCGAGGAAAAGGACGAAGCGCCCGAGCCCGTGCTTTTTCTTGAATGCCGCGGCGTCCCCGGCTTCGAACGCTTGATCGTCGAGGCCGCTCGGTATCTCTTCGAAAGGCGTCCTCACATGCCTCGAATCGAGCCACGCCTTCTCATCGCCCGTCATTCCGATGATCTTCCTGGCACGTTGAAGCGTCTGGGTCCCGTAGAGCCGATCGTACGCCCGTCTCAGGGTCTGGCGGGCGACGCCTGTGGTAGTCAGGGTGAGCCCGTGCGGCGTGATCACGTACGGGACGCGCGTGCGGCGCGCCAAGAGGTCCCCGGAAAGGTGAGGGTAGCCCTGGAGGTCGAGAAGGTCGCCGTCGACCTTTTTCGGTGCGTAATCGATGAGGAAATAACCGAGCCGCCAACGGGGCTTGTGCCGGACGATCTGGATCCCCCGTAATTTGTCGGTCGCCGGGAGGCGCTCGCCCTTCGGCGTCACGGCGGCCGTGTGGACGGTGATCTCATGGCCGCGCTCGACGAGGCGCGAGCCCATTTCGCGGATCCGCGTCTCGACGCCACCGGTCACGGGATGGAAATAGGAGACGAGTGTGTGTATCTTCATTCCATGACCTTCTCGTACTCTTCGATCGAATTCCAGGCGATCTCTTTCCATTCGAAGTGCTTCGCGCGTTCCAAGCCTTTCTGTATCCGCGGAAGCGCCGCCTCGACATCTACGAAGTGGCGCTCCATGGCGCGTGCAAGAGACGATGGGTCACCGTCCACGAGGACGGCGCAGTCGTCGACCACGTGCCGTATGCCGCCTACCTCGACTGTGATTATTGGAAGGCCTGACGCCATGGCCTCGACCAACACTATCCCGAACGATTCGTAGCGTGGAGCATGCACCATCAGGTCCGCGCTCCGGTAGGCGGCTAGGAGATCGTTTTGCGAGAGGCCGCCTGTGAAGTTGACGCGCTCGCGAACTTTGAGATCCATCGCGAGGCGCTCGAGGGTCCGCCGAAATCCACCGTCCGGGCCCGCGATGACGAGCCTCGCGCCGGCTGGAAGATCTGCCTCCGCAAAGGCGCGGATGACCCTGTCCTGCCCTTTCACTTCTTGGAGACGGCCTGCGCTCAGGATCATGGGGCCTTCGATGCCAAGACTCTCCTTGAACCTCTTCCCCGTGTCCTTTCGATCGAAATCTTCAAGGTCGACCCCATTGGGGATTACTGCGGTGCGGCGGGCCCCGAGGCGGCGCCAGCCATCGGCCGTTTCCTGGGTCACGCCGACGCCCAATGCTATCCGTGACGCGGTCTCCCGCCCGCGCGACATGTCGTAGAGGCTTTTCAGCGGTCCGAATAACCCGCGGCCCCGGACGAAACCATGGGAAGTGGCGACGACCTTCACGCCGGAGCGGTCGCCCCAGCGCGCGAGGAGGTCCGTGTGTGCGTAACCATAGCCGTGCGCGTGGACGACCTCGGGCTCGAACTCCTTGACGGCGGCGATGAGGCCTTTCATTATGGAGCCGTACCCCCAAATGGGAAGCCCGGTCCCGCGCGTCTCAAGCCTCTTCACTTCGAGGCCTTCCACCGTCTCGTCGCCAGGAAGGGTCGAGTCCTCCTTTCTTGGGACCTCCGTCACGAGCTTCGTGGTGACGACGGCGACGTCGTGGCCCAAGCGCGCCTGATGCAACGAGAGGTTGTAGACATGCGTTTCGCCCCCTCCCGTGGCGGGAGGATAGCGTATCGCGACGTGGACGATCCTCACGGCTCGCCCACCCCGTCCTCGCCCGCAAAGCGGGCTCCGGCCACGTGGACGATCCTCACGGCGGCCTCATCCCCAAGACACCCGCTGGAAAATTGATGGCCCACGCGAGTTGCCACGCGAGGTAGAAGACCGGGATCGTGAGCATCAGGACGATGTTCCGCTTCACTATCGCGCACTTTGCCGCGTAGGCAAGGAGGAAAGCGACGACCAAGACGATGACGCCCGCGAGCGCAAGTGCCGCCGCATCCGACACGTAGGCACCAGCCAGGAGGACGAGGAACGTGATGGCCGCCACCGCCGGCAACCACTGCTTCACGCCGGCCATCTTCGGTTGCTTCCGATTGGCGACCGCCTGCCAATACGCATACCGGGCCTGCTGGAGGTAGAATGCCGGGAGGCTGTCGCGGTGGTGGTGAAGGACCACGGCAGCCGGGTTGTAGGCGGCCTTGTGACCGGCGTTGAGAAGCCTCCGGTTGAGCTCCGGGTCCTCCGTCACGACAAGCTCCTCGTCGAAGAGTCCCACGGCGAGAAGCGCCTCCCGGCGGAACATGCTGTTCCTGGTGACGTTCGTGTAGATGTTCTCTCCGCTCACGAACTTCTTCCTGTACCGGTTGGGCCGCAAGAGATGCACTTCGTCCAATGTGGGACCGTGGACCGGTAGACAGGACACCGTCCGCACCGTGAGGCCACGGGTAGCGGTGTTGTTCGGGCCGCCGACGGCCGCTATCCCTTCGCCCCACGTGAAGCCGCGTAAGAGTTCTCGGACCCAATCGCGCGACACTTCCATGTCGGCGTCCGTTATCGCCACGAAAGTGCCTTTCGCGTTGCGGATGCCCTCGTTTCGCCCGACCCCGATGGTGCCGATCTTCTGGAGCGTCCTAATCTCCGGCGCCTGCGTCCTCTTCGCGTATTCTTGGAGCGTTTCCCACGTCCCGTCCGTGCTGAACGCGTCCACGACGATTATCTCGTAAAGGTCGCGCGGGTAGTCCATGGCAAGAAGCGAATCCATGCAGCGGCGTATCGTCGCGCCGGCGTTCTTCACCGTGATGACCACGGAGACAAAGGGTTCGATCCCCGCCACGGCGCCTAAGCCCCGGCGATACCCTTAACTCTTGCTGAACGGGAAGGAACTCACTCCTACCGGGACCGGGGCCGATCCAAGGGCGCTTCGAGGATAGACGGGACCGACAGGCGGTGAGACCCACCCCGACGAGAGACCCTCGCTGGCGTCGGGTACGCGCGTCCAGACCGGACTTGCGACATCGACCCATGCGGGACTCGGAACGGAAACCCTTATACAACGCAGGAAGGTCGGCGACCAGCGGCACGCCAGCGGACCAAGGACGTCGAGACACCTGATCGCACGGAAAACAAGCCTGATAGTCCTCAATAACCTCATCGGCGCCGTCACCGGCTACGTCGCGTTGAAACTCGTCGCCCTCTACATGGGTCGGGACGTGTTAGGCGAGTGGGGCTACGCCATGGGGATCGTCGGCCTCTTCGTCATAATCTCCGAGCTCGGTTTCTCGCAAGCGCACGTGAAGAAGATCTCCGAGGGCCGAGACCCCGCCGTGTGCCTCGGGACGTATCTTGCCGTCAAGGTCGGCCTCACGCTCCTTATGCTCCTCCTCACCGGAGCCTACCTCTTCGTGCAGGTCGTGGTCCTCGACAAGCCTTTCGTCTCGACGACCACAGGTACCGTCGTGATAGTCCTGCTTTACTACACGTTCACGAGCCTTCGGGCGATAGGCGGAGTGACGTTCGATGCAAAACGAGAGACCGCGAAGTCGCAACTCGTCGTCGTCGCCGAGCACTTCGTCCGCCTCCCGCTCACCGCTGTCGTGACGCTCGCCTTCGCCGCTTCCGCCTTCGGGACTGGCCCGCTTGCCTCCTACTACGAAGCGAATTCGCCCGAGTTGTTCCGGACCATCGCCGCCAACGGCGCCGAGTTCCTGGCCTTGACATACACGGGCGCTGCGCTCGCTTCCTTGCTCGTCGCTGCTTTGCTTCTCCGCGGAGAGCGGATCGCCCGCCCGGACACGGGGCTTCTGCGCGAGTACAGCCGCTTTGCGTGGCCCATATTCCTCGGCGGGATACTCGCAACGCTCTCCGGAAACGTCGACAAGGTGGCGCTCGGCTTCTTCTGGTCGGAGACCGAGGTCGGTAATTACACGGGCGTCCAGCGCATCTCCTCGCTCATCAACATGGTGCCGACCGCGGTGGGGATACTCCTCTTCCCGACCCTCTCGGACTTGCACTCCAGGAACGAACTTGACGGAGTATCGAAGGTGACGGGACAGGCGCTTCGGTACATCTCGATGCTTCTTTTCCCAGTGTGCGTGTTCACCATCGCGTTCGCGGTGCCCGTCATCCACGTGCTCCTATCGGACGAATTCCTCGCGGCCGCGCCGACCCTCGCTCTTCTCACGCTCTACGTGCTCATATTCTCCCTCTCCTACCCGTACGAGAACCTGCTCTTCGGCGCGAACAAGCCGCATCTTGCCGTCATGGCTGGAGCAACGATATTCACGACGAACATCGTCCTCAACCTCCTCTTCATCCCCTCGAGCCTCTTCGGGTACCCGTTGCCCGGGCTCAAGGACGTAGGCGCGGCCCTTGCGACCGTCGTGTCGATGGCCGTCGGGTTCCTGGTGCTTCGAAGGGCGGCCACCACGGTCACGCGCTTTCCATCGGAGCGGTTCATGTTCAGCCACCTCTCGGCAAGCGTCATCATGGTGATCCCGCTCTTCTACTTCGCCCAATTCGTAGGCGGCGACGCGCGCTTCTTCACACTCATACTACTTGCCCTCGTCGGCGGCGTCATTTACGTCGTCACGTTGCGGCTTCTCGGCGCGTTGACCGACGAGGACATCGCCTTCTTCAAGGCCCTCATGAGCCCGGGCGCCGCCGCCGACTACATGCGCGACGAATTGACCTCGAAACGCAAGGGACCGGATTGAACCCGCGGTTGACCGCCCCGCCTCTCCTTTATGAGACAGCGGAGTTTATATCGGCGATGCCGTTTAAGGCGCGATATTCTTGGCGGCGGACCTGATCAGCATAGTGATTACGGTCCGCAACGAAGAGCACCACATCGCCGACCTTCTCGACAGTCTCGTCGTACAGGAACCGCCCGTCGAGATAATCGTCGTCGACTCGGAAAGCGACGACAGGACCCGGGTCTTGACGCGCGAATACTGCGACAAGTATGACTTTGTGCAACTTCACCGGCGGGGCGGCACGCGCGGGAAGTCCCGGAACTTCGGTGTCGCCCAAGCGAAAGGCAAGTACGTCGCCTTCATCGACGGCGACTGCATCGCCAACCCCTTCTGGATAAAAGAGCTACGCGAAGAGCTTCAGAAAGCAGACGTCGTCGCTGGAAAGACGATCCAGATAGGTTACCGTCCCTTCGAGTCGCTCCACCGTGTGGAGCTCTACAAGCGCGGCTACGACGTGACTTTCCCGAGTTGTAACCTCGCTTACCGGCGCGACCTCTTCGAGAAGCTCGAGGGTTTCGACGACTGGTTCCGGACAGCCGAGGACATCGACCTCAATATCCGCGCGGTGGACGCCGGCGCCAAGGTGATCTTCAACGAGCGGGCCATCGTCTACCACAGAGCACGGGACACCATCCCGGGCTTTCTCAAGCAAGCCCTCTGGAACGGCTTTGGCCGCAAGCAACTCACGTTGAAGCACGGACGCCTCTGGTCGCAGTACTCCTTCAAGAAGATGCTCACGAGCCAACTCACGTTCTGGGGTATTACGAGGCTTTTCGTCGCCGTGGGCGGCTACCTTCTCTGCGCGTTCACCGAAAAACTGCCTCCAACGGGGTCGGCGCCTAAATGAAGCTCCTTTCCGTCGTCATCCCGGCCTTGAACGAGGAGGAGGGCATCGGCGAAGTCCTCGACGAGATCCCCCGAAAAGAACTCGAGGGGCTTGGTTATGAGACGGAGGTCATCGTCGTCGATGGGGAATCGCGGGACAGGACGCGCGATATCGCCAAATCGAAGGCCGCACGCGTGATCGTGGAACCACGCCGAGGGTACGGCAGGGCCTACCTCACCGGGTTCGAGTTCGCCAAGGGCGACGTGATCGCAACGGGCGACGCGGACCGCACGTACCCGTTCAACGACCTCCCGAGACTCGTGAAGTTGCTCGACGACGAGGGACTGGACTTCATCACGACGAACCGGCTCGCACACCTCGAAAAGGGCGCCATGAGTACCCGCAACAAGTTCGGAAACTGGATGCTTTCGGCCTGTACGCGCGTCCTTTTCCTATGCAACATCCGCGACAGCCAAAGCGGCATGTGGGTCTTCAGGAGGGGCATCCTGGGCTCCATCACATTGACGGCGGAAGGGATGCCTCTCTCCGAGGAGATAAAGATCGAGGCGTTCAAGAACCCCAAACTCAAGGCGAAGGAGGTCCCCATCCATTACCGAGTGAGAGCGGGACAGGTGAAGCTCAACAGCCTCAAGGACGGCTACGCGAACATGCTGTTTCTCGTGAAGAAGAGGTTGGGGTTGTTGAGGACGGATTAGGAAGCGAAAGCAATCCAGACGGGCGGCCAGCCGCGCCGAAATGTGAAACCGACCCTCGGAATGTTATTATCTGCGCCCATCCATCCTATTGTCCGATGCGCCGGCTCGTCGGCCTCGCCGTGGCTGCATGCGTCCTGATCGCGCTGGGAGGATGCATAGAGCCCGAACGAGGACACGCGATCGTTGAGGACCGTTCGATAGACGACGCGACCGCGCAAAAGGTGAGGCACGTCGCCATTGAACACTTGGCGACCAAACCGAACTTGACCTATTACAGGGATATGACATGGGACGAGTTTTTCGACCAGAGTGACGCCGCGCGCCAACACGGGACCATCGACGAGTTATGGCTCCGGGCGCATAACTCCACCATAAAAAGGAACGGGACTGGCGAGTATCTCGCCACCTGGGTCGGGGTCCCCGGTTGCGAAGAGGATGCAAGCAGGCCTTGGACGAACGACGAAGGGCCGAACTATTTCGACGCCAACGGCCAACAATGCTACCTTCTCAATTTGTTGGAGGTCCACATCCTGGTAGATGACCTGTCGCCGCTGTGGGTTCATGCGACCGACGTGGGCGGCGTCGCCTAGTAGCATGTAGGGGCCTTACTCCCCCCTCATCTCCTCGATCTGGTGCTTGAGCTCCTTCACCTGCCCCTTGTTCTCCTCGTAATCGAGCGGTCCGTTGCATTTGGGGCAGTGGAAGACGTTTTCCGTGGCTTCTTCGAATGATAGCCTGCTCTGGTCGCGAGGACATATGAAGAACCTGTGTGATTGCTCGAATTCGAGCTTTGTTTCGAGATTCTTGACCGCGCTCTCCTTCCGCTTCTCCATCGCGTGCTTGGCGTTCTCCAAGGACAGTTTCCAATGGAAGGTCTGCCAGCCGGTCTCCTTGTCCTTCTTCTGATAGTATTCGGCGACGCGTGCCTCGTAGAGGTGATAGAGGGCCTTTCTCACGTGGCTCGGTTTCTCGCCGAGCTTCTCGGCAATCTCCGTGTCGGTCGCGTCCTTCATCTCGCCGAGGATCTTCGCCATTGAGAGGCCTTCCTCGCCACAACTATCAACGACGTACTTCCGTAGCTCGGCGTCCTTCAACGTGACCATCGGCCCCCCTGAAACGACATACGGTGCTATTAAGCCTCCCGAACGAAGACAGAATCGTTGCCCGGGTTTCCGGCCGCTTCCCCGCTGTCCTTCCCCGCGGTCACTCCCGGCGCGGCGACCCGGCGCCCACATCGCGGCGCGCCGCCCCCTTCGCTCGCGTCCTTGTCGTCACCACTCTCTTCCCCCGGCCCGTAGGCAGTATTTTCATCTCGCCGCCGCCGTGCCCTTCAAGCCCCGCGTCGCCCAAGAGCCGGTGGAGGAAGAGTGCCAAGGCTGCGACCTCCGAATGGGGCTGGTTGCCAACACTAGCGTTGTAATGAGCAAGGTCGTAGACGTCGCCGGGCACCTTCTCTGCGCCGACCACTATCAAGACGTCCTTTTCGGTGCCAACGGCCTTCGCCACTGTCCCATAGGGTTCGCCGTACATGGTAAGATGCACGACTTTCCCGGGGAAGTCGCGGATGATCTTCTTGTAGCTCGCCGCGAACTCGAGTTCGAACGAGCCGCCGAAGCGTTTGACGACGCCAGCGACGGATTCACGGATCTTCTCGTCGCGGGTCGTGAGGATTATCTTGTCCGCCCCGAAAGCGCGGGCCACGAGGCAGACGTGCGTCGTGACACGCTTGTCGCGGTCGGGCCTGTGGCCGAGTCTAAGGACAGTTATCATCGTGGGCACCCCGCGGGGGCGGACCACGTGTCGATGGGAAAAAGGGCTCCTGAATTGCCCATCTGCAACGCCTCCGGCTTCATGGGGTCGGCGCCTCGCCGCCGCGTGTCACTGGGCGGGCACCTGCACCGCCACGTCGATCATCTCCCCGTCCTTGAGGTCGAGCTTCTCGCGTAGCTTCACGGGGGCCACGACCTCGATGGTGTTCGCGTGGTGGCTGCGGACCGGCATTATCACGGCGCAATCGACGGCGCTTATGCTAGCGCGGTAGACCTTCACCGCGCCGAAGGTGCGGCCCTCGGCCGTGAATTCCCCGATGAGAAGGCTTTCGCTTTCCCCCAGCTCAGCAAGCTTCTCGTTCTCCGGGAAATCCACCGTGAGGTTCAACGTTCCCGGGAACGGCGTGAACCCGACGAGCCGCTCGAAAGCGTCGATGTAGCCTTTGCGCGACATGTAGTACTGGCCCTCGCCAAGGCCCGTCGTCACGCGGCCTTTGAACATGAGCGCCCCTTCGCCCGAGAAAAGCCCCTTGTATTCGCTGAATTCCCGGCGAAGCACCTGGACGCCCTGGCGCGAGATGCGGAGCAATTGTTTGCGCGTCCCCATGCGCCGGCTGATGAGGCCGTCCTTCAAGAGCTTGAGGATCTTCCGGGACGCCGTCTGCTGGCTCGTGTTGCAGATGCCTGCAAGCTCGCCCGACGAGATGCTCACGAAGCCTCGCATGCCGCCGAGGCGGGCAAGTTGCTTCAGGAGTTCGCGCTCTTCCGGAGACGTCGTCATCGGATTACCGGAGGAGCCCCTTGTGCTTCATGTCCGCGGAGATCTTGAGGCCCTCGGGTGTCAGCGAAAGCCGTCCACCCTTGTCGGCGACGAGGCCAGCGCCGATGAGGTCGTCCGCCGCCGCCTTCGCCGCGGGGCCCACCATGTGGTGCTTCTTGGTGATGTGTCCAAGATCGGTCTCCCCGCTTCCCAGTTCCATGAACAGGGCGACCCTGTTCTTGTTCGCTAGTACGAAGCTTTCGTTCATGTTGCCACGTCTCGCCATATTGGCGGTCGGTCAATAAACCTTTAGTCGGGGCAACACTTGGCGTGAGCGTGCCCGGATAGCCGTGTGTCAAGGCGATCCAGGAGGAGCCTATTTGAGCGAGGCCGGGGTACCCGGGACGTGGAGTTCCGGAAGATCCCGACGGTCCTCACGGCGCAAGAGGTGATGGACAAGGCCTACGGCAGGGCGGCGAAGAACGTGAGTTCCGAACCGGACGCCATCATGCGCCGCCGCAACACCGAACTTTCGAGACTTCGCGCCGCCCAGAACATCATCGATGCGACGCTCGCGCGCTACGTCGATGCGTTCCCGTCGCTCCAGGGCCTTCCGCCGTTCTACCATTCCCTCATCGACGTGACCGTCTCGATCGACAAGCTCAAACTGTCGCTTGGTTCCCTCGATTGGGCGCGCGAGCAGATAGGAAGCATATGCGACCAGAGCGCGACGCGGATCCGGAAGCTCCAAGGCGACGCGCTAGAGCGTGAAAGGATGCGCGCCTACGGGCGGACGAGTTCGATCCTCCGACGCATCGACAAGCACCTGACCTTCCTCAACGAGGCGCGCGAGGTCATGCGCCACTTCCCGGACATCGACCCCGAATCCGCGACCATCGTCATCGCGGGTTATCCGAACGTGGGCAAGAGTTCGCTACTTCGGTACGTCTCGAACGCGAAGCCGGAGATCGCGCCGTACCCGTTCACGACGAAGGGTATCGAGATCGGCCACTTCGTCGCGCGCAGGATCCGGTTCCAGGCCATAGACACGCCGGGGCTACTCGACCGCCCGCTCGACAAACGGAACAAGATCGAGTTGCAGGCGATCCTCGCCCTCGAACACTTGGCCGACGCGATCATCTTCATCCTGGACCCGTCGGAGCATTGCGGTTACACGATCGAAGCGCAGGAGAACCTTCTTGGCGAAGTGAAAAAGAGCTTCCCCGACATCCCCATAGTGGAGGTCGAGAACAAGAGCGATCTTCTGAAGCGGGACACGAAAAGGTGGACGATCTCGACGACTAGCGGCGAAGGGGTCGAGGAGCTACTGGCGGTCGCGGTCCGAAGCGCCTCGGAGAACCTGGAGCTGCCATCAATCCGAAAGGTCAAGGCAGCCTGATTGGGCGGGAAACGAGCCTGGAAGGCCTTTTAGAAAGCGCCCCATAGGGGGCGGTAAATGCCTGGACGCCGGGTAACCCGGGTGCTCTACCATGCCGCCGGCGCCCTTGTTCTTGACGCTTGCCTCGCCACCGCTATTTCGGGGGTCCGAGACCGAGGGCGCGGGCGCGGATCTCGGGGACGCGGAATTCGAACGAGCTCGCCACCGCGCGATAATAATAGACTTCCTTGCTACCGTGTTTGTCGACGCCGCCGACCTCGACAAGGCCTGCGGTCTTGAGTTTCTGCAAGTGGTGGTAGGCGAGCTGTTGCGAGATGTTCAATTCCTTGGCGAGTGTCCGCGAGGTCATCTGGCCGCCCACCAGAAGCTCAAGGATCGCCCTCCTCGTCCCGTCGGTGACGAGGTTGATCTTCTGGATGTCCGAAATAACGAGTTTCAAATCAGCGTTTTCGGGCATGGCCCCTCCTTTCCAACCGCTAGTGGCAAGTCCTGACGTTTATTAACTCTTTCTATGTGGCAATACAGGAGGCGCGGGCGCCACGCCTTCATTGAGGCTTCCCGAGCGGTACCCGCGTCCGTCCACCACAACAGATGAAAAACCGAGACTTTCCAACGCTACGCGGACCGTTTCATACGATGCCATGAGGCGCGGGACATCCTCGGGCGTGACTTCGACGCGCGCGACATCGCCTAGTAGCCGGACGCGGACCTGCGCGAACCCCAAAGCGCGCACGGCGGTCTCCGCTCGTTCGACGAGAGTCAGCTTCTCGACGGTGATCAAGTCCCCGTACGGTATCCGCGACGAAAGGCACGCCATCGACGGTTTGTTGGCGACAGAAAGGCCGAGGGCCGCCGCGATGTCGCGTACGCCTTGTTTGTCAATCGTCTGCTCCACCAATGGCATCCACACGCCCGCCGCGCGGAGAGCCGCGATGCCGGGTCGCCATTCGCCAAGGTCGGACACGTTGACGCCTGCGGCGATCGTGTCGAAACCACGCTCGTCGGCCTCGCGCCTTAGGACCACCGACATCTCCTCGCGGCAGATGAAGCATCTGTTCACCGGGTTGAGCGCGTAATCGGGGCGCCTAAGCTCGGAGAAACGGACCACGAGGTGGGGAACACCCATCTCGCTCGCCGTCTTCACGGCGCCTTCGAGTTCGGAGCGGGCGAACGTCTCGGAGTCAAGTATCGCGGCCAGCGAACCGCTGCCAAGCTCGTCGAAGGCGATCTTTGCGAGTATCGCGGAATCCACGCCGCCCGAAAAGGCCACGAGGACGCGGCGTCTCGACCGGAACGCCTCGCGAAGCGCTTCGATACGCTGCGAGACGCTGGCCGAAGCGGGACGCGTCATCACCGACTGGGGCTCCAAAGCCATTTCGCTTCGGGAAGAGGCGCCATCTATAAAATACGAGGGGATGGAAGGCTTCGACGGGACCCGTTCGCAAGAAGCTTCTTATCCGTCGTCGGGGCTGGCCGGTCTGTGCGCGTAGCCACGCAAGCCATGCTCCTCGTCTTGATCCTCGTCGGAGGCTGTCTTGGGGCGGACGGGCCGTCCGGAAGGGACAAGAGCGGTGCCTCGGACGCCGACATTGCCTCGCGGGAGAACGTGACCCGGACGGAGGCGACGCCCACGGGCCCCGATTGGGCCTTCACGGACACCGATGGGGTACAACATTCGAGGAACTCCACCGCCGGCCTCCCAAGCGTCCTCTTCTTCATGGCGTCGTGGTGTTCGTCTTGCAGGACGAAAACGGCGGTGATGGCGAGCGTCAACGACACGTACTGGCCGGACGGGCTGCAGACTTTCACGCTTGCCTTCGATTCCACCGACGACGATTCGAGCCTTGAGGCGTGGAAGGCCAAGTACGACCAACCGTGGCCCCACGGCATCGATGCCGGTTTCAAGGTCCAGAAGGCGTTCGGGATAACGTCGCAATCGAGCGTCGTGGTAGTCGACGCGGAAGGCGAGGTCGTGAAGAAGTTCGGGTACAACACCGTCACTGAAACGGCGTTGGAGGACGCGGTGGAGCAGGCGTTCGCCGCCACGGCATAGCTATCGCCCCGTCTGTCATTTTTCGCCGATCGCCTGCAACACTTCTTCCCAATGACCGTCGACTTTGACCTTCGGAAAGACCTTTGCCACGTTCCCCTTGCGGTCGATGACGAACGTGGTGCGCACGATGCCCATGAAGATCCTCCCATAGAGGGACTTCTCCTGCCAGACCCCATATGCCTCGATCATCTTGCCAGACGGGTCCGAAAGCAGGGGGAAATTGAGGTTGTGTTTCTTCTTGAACCTCTGGTGCGACGCGACGTCGTCCTTGCTCACCCCGAGTATCACGGCACTCTTTTTCTCGAACTCCGCCTTCACGTCGCGAAACGCACATGCCTCCTTCGTGCAGCCCGGTGTGTCGTCTTTGGGGTAGAAGTAGAGGCCGATGTCCTTGCCGATGAACTGCTTGAGCGTCACTTCGGCACCAGTGTCGTCTTGCAGCCTGAAATCTGGAGCCTTGTCGCCTTCCTTGAGCACGGCGGGCAATCGGACGTGGCCTAAAAAAAGGTTGCCGGATCCGCTGACGCGAGGTCCCCAACGGACGCTGGCTTCTCAACCCCGTTTCTTGGAGCGAGAGCCCTTCTTCGTGTCGGGCGCGGCCTGGGAGGTGGCCCGTTCCTCTTTCCCGGACGCAGCGTATTCGAAGGCCTCGCGGATCCACCCGACGCCCATGTCTGAGGGAAGGTACTTGAACGGGACCTGCGCCCACTGTTTGCTCGGCCCCGTGGCGCTCGGGCGCGGGCTGAACCTCTCCGAACCAGGAAGCGCCTCGATCATCGCCTCGATGCGTGCCTCGCCAAGTTTGACGACGAGGCCCTGCTTCCACACAAAGCAGAAGATCCTGGGGCCCACGAAGAACGCCGTGCCGCCGAACATCTTGCGGCTTGAAACGCTGCCCCATCGGCCGACGACCGGACCCAGGGATTGCGCAAGTCTCGCCGGCGTGACCTTGATCGCGTCGTCCTCCTTGGCCACGGCGAAGACGATGCCACCTTGGGACTTAAGGCAATCGGGGTTTACCCTTAGCCGCCGGCCTTGCGACAGATTCAAGCCGGGGTCATGTGTGCGTTCTCGTACCGTCCGCCGCGGCTGGCCACCTTGAAACTATACGTTCCCGCGTTCCGACCCGCACTGCTACGCTCGCTCGACGCTTACGACCGAAGGCGACTCACCGGCGACCTCACGGCCGGCCTCATCGTGGGCATCGTCGCGATCCCCCTCGCGATAGCGTTCGCGATCGCCTCCGGCGTCGGCCCCGCCGCGGGACTCGTGACGGCCGTCGTGGCGGGACTCGCGGTGGCGCTTTTCGGAGGATCACGCGTCCAGATCGCAGGGCCCACAGGCGCTTTCGTCGTCATCGTCTACGGCGTGGTCGCGCAATACGGCGTCGATGGCCTCTTGGTGGCCACTCTCATGGCCGGCGTCATCCTTTTCCTCTTCGGCCTTTTTCGGATGGGCCAGGTCATCAAGTTCATCCCGCACCCTGTGATCACGGGGTTCACTGCGGGGATCGGCGCCATCATCTTCTTGGGCCAGGCGAAGGAGATCATGGGACTGCGAGGCGTCGAGATCCCGGCCGAGACGGTGCCGCGCGTACTCGCCCTCGCCGCGAACGCGGCCGCGAGCGACCCATGGGCCGTCGGGTTCGCGGTCGGCACGATCCTCGTGATCCTCGCGGCGAAACGGTTCACGCCACGCATCCCCGGTCCGGCGATCGCGCTCGTCGTCTTCACCGGCGCCGCGTACTACTTCCAGCTTCCCTTGGAGACCGTCGAAGCGCGGTTCGGGGAACTGTCTGCGGGTCTCCCGTTCCCGACGCTTCCCGTGATCACGTTGGAGAGGTTGGCCCAACTCGTACCCGCGGCGCTCACCATAGCCCTCCTCGGCGCGATCGAGAGCCTCCTTTCGGCCGTGGTCGCGGACGGAATGATGGAGGACAGGCATGACAGCGACCAAGAGCTCATAGGCCAGGGTATCGCCAATCTCTTAAGCCCATTGTTCGGCGGGATACCGGCCACTGGTGCCATCGCAAGGACGGCGACGAACGTGCAAAACGGGGCGACGACCCCCGTATCGGGCGCCGTCCACTCGGTGTTCATCCTGATCTTCGCCACGTTCTTCTCCGTCCTGATAGGCACCATCCCGATGGCCGTCCTCGCCGGGATACTCACGGTCGTCGCATACAACATGAGCGAGATCCCGAAGTTCAGGCGCGTCCTCTATATGCCCCGCTCCGACGCGGGCGTCATGCTAGCGACGTTCTTCATCACCGTGTTCGTGGATCTCGTCACGGCGGTGGAGGTGGGCATGGTGCTTGCGAGCTTCCAGTTCATGATCAAGATGAGCCGCGTCTCAAGGGTGGAGATCGTGAACCCGGGGGACGACCCCGTGTACAACAGGCAACAATCGCTCGAAGGGAAGGAGATCCCGCCGGGTGTGGCCGTCTACAGTATCGACGGTCCCTTCTTCTTCGGCGCGGCCGAGGAGTTCCAACTTGCCATCGAGCGCGTCTCCGGCCGGCCCAAGGTCGTGATATTCAGGATGCGGCACGTGCCGTACATGGACGCGACGGGCCTCACGACGCTCGAACGCATCGTCAAGAACATGAAGAGGGCCGGGACCGCCGTCGTCCTTTCGGGCGTACAGAACCAGCCCATGGACATGATGCTCCGGGGCGGCTTTTTCCGGACACTCGAGGACCGCAACGTGCACGCCCACATCGACGCGGCGCTCGAACGGGCAAACGAGATCATCGCGTCGCACGGAGCACCGCCCGGGGCGAGGGCCTGACGCGTCCTTCCCGTCCTCAAGGCATCAGCGTCGCCTGCGCACCGGCCAGTAGCGTCCGTGCCTCGCTTGGGAGGAAGACGCCAGTCGCAAGGACCATCAAGACGAGGACAAGGGCGATCATCGCGCCGCGACGGCTGAAATCCCCGGGAGCCCCGTGGATGCTGGGTTCGCCCTGATGCATCCCGAGCGCGTGCTTGATGAAGCCGGCGAAGATTATGGAAGTGAGAAGCAAAAGGGCGGCGGCTTCAAGCACGCGTCCGGACTGGACGGCGCCTGCGAGGATGAGAAGCTCGCTGAAGAAGAGCCCGAACGGAGGGCTCCCGGTTATGGCGAGCACCCCGGTGAGGAAGGCCAGCGCCGTCACGGGCATCGCCCTCGCGACGCCTGTGACGTTCTTCATCTGGTGTGTGCCGTAGCCGAGCGAGATGTTCCCCCCGGCGAGGAAAAGGGCGCATTTGGATAGCGAGTGGTTGAGCATGTGGAGCATCGCGCCAAGGACGGCGAGGGGCGTGCCGATCCCGATCCCCACGACGATGATGCCGATGTGCTCTATGCTCGAATAGGCGAAGAGGCGCTTGTAGTCGTTCTGGACCAGGATGAACGGGACGGCGACGGCGACCGATAGGAGGCCGAACCATATGAGAAGCGTCTGCGGCGTCGCCCCCATCGCCCCGACGGCGATCGCCTGGAACCTGAATAGACCGTAGAGGGCCACGTTGAGAAATATCGCCGAGAGGAACGCGCTCACGGGAGCGGGCGCCTGACTATGCGCGTCCGGGAGCCACGTGTGCATGGGGGCGATCCCGGCTTTCGTGCCGTAACCGACGAGAACGAACGCGAAGGCGAGTCCTACGAGGCCGGCGTCGAGCTCGCCCGCGTGCGCCTTCAGGAAATCCCAGCGGAGGCCGTCGTCGATGAAGCCGTGGGCGGGGACGGCCGAAGCGTACATCAACACCGTCCCAAGAAGGCCGAGCGTGATACCGATCGAGCTGATGATGAGGTACTTCCACGCGGCGTCGACCGAGGCCTCCGTCCTGTAGTAGCCGACGAGGAAGGCGGTGACGAGCGTCGTCGCCTCCAGGCCGATCCACAGGATGCCGAGGTTCGGCGTGCTGAGGGTGAGGAAGATCAGTAGGTAACTCGACTGGAGGAGCGGGAAGTACCATCGAAGGAGTTCGGGGCTCGTGTTCCCGTGCTTCTCTTCTTCCGGGATGTAGACGAGTGAATAAAGCGAGATGGCGGAGGCGACGATGGCCGTGATCATGATGATCCAGGCCGACAGGGCGTCGACGAGGAGGATGTCGCCGAGCGAGCGGACGGGCCCCGTGGTCATGACTTCGACGCACAACATCGCGGCGCTCGACACTTGCGTCACGGTGGCCGCGATGGTGAGGAGGCGCCGGGCGCCGGGCCCGCGAAACAGGGCGAGCGCCAAGGTGGAGGCGAGTGCTTGGACGAGAAGGGCCTCGAGCCACATCTATTCCACGATCCTCCTGGGCCCCGACGATTCGAGCGTCGAGTAGACGGTGCTCGCCCGGAAGACGAACACGCCAAGGACGACGGAGACCGTGAGCACGTCGAAGAATATCCCGAGCTCGATGAGAAGCGGCATGCCGAAAGTGAGCGTCAGCGCCGTGAGGAACACGCCGTTCTCCGCCATGAGAAGGCCAAGGGCCTGCGTCATCGCCTTCTTGCGCGAGGCCATGGAGAAAATCCCCGCCGCGACGATGGCGAGGCTCACGGGAAGCGCGTCCGGCGTGAAGACGTTCGGGATGACGCGGAGTCCCTGGGTCCCGGCAAAAGACAATGCCGTGAGGCCCAATATCACAAGGAGCGAGGCGAGTATCCCGACCCGCGGCTGTTGCTCGCGTTTCACGTCGATGCGCTTCATGATGGAAAGGAGGAGCCACGTCACCCCCACGCCGCGCAGGACCAGCGTGATCCCGGCGATTATCCAGAGTTCTATCCGGCCCGTGGCCGCGGCCGTGACGGCCGCGATGAGCCCGAGGAAGATTGTCTGCGCCCCGTAGGTGTAGACGGCGGGGACGAGGGACTTGTGCCCTGCCATGAGAAACGACGCGCCGAGCATGCCGTACGTGAGGACGTTCACCAATTGTGCGGAGGTGGTCGCATCAAGGAGCATGGAGCGTCCCCCTCGCGACCACCGCCGACATGACCGCGAGCACCGAAAGCGCGATACCTACGGTGAACAACTCGGGCAGGCGGAAGAGCCGCCATTTCGCGGTGGTCGTCTCGACAAACGCCAAGGCAAGGCACACGGCGAGGATCTTCGCCATGAAGAGCACGATTGCAGGAACTATGCCATCGTGGTCTGGTGCGAAACCGAACGGGGCGGCGAAAAGGAGCAGCATGGCGACGAACAGGAACTGGCGCATCGCCTTCGTCATTTCCACGAGAGCGAGTCGCGGCCCCGAGTACTCGAGGGTCATGGCCTCGTGTATCATCGTCAGTTCGAGGTGGGTCGAGGGGTTGTCAACGGGGATCCTGCCCGTTTCCGCGAGGACTACGATGATGAGGCTGCCGATGACGAGTCCGTACGAGGCGAGCGCCGCGATGAGCGGGAGCGGTCTAGCATCGATGGCGAGGCCGGGTCCGCCTGTGGAGCCCGTGACGAGCGCCCCCCAGAGGATGGCCCCCACGAGCGTCGGTTCGACGATGGCCGACAGTATCACGTCGCGGCTGGACCCGAAGCCGCCGAAGCCGCTTCCCGTATCAAGCGCGGCCAGCGCCATCGCGAACCTCGCGAGTGACAGGAGGAACACGACAACGAAGAGGTCGCCGATGGTGAAGACCGCCGCACCGCCGAAGAAGGTGGGGACGAGCATCGCGGCGGCGAACGTGGCGGCGAAGGCCACGGCGGGGGCGTAGAGGAAGACGGGGGAAGCCGTATCGCTCACGACCTCGTCCTTTTCCATTAGCTTCATGAGGTCCGCATACGGCTGGAGAAGCGGCGGGCCACGCCGCCTCTGTGTCCAGGCCTTGACCTTGAGAAAGACGGTCATGAGGAGGGGCGACACCGCGAGGACGAGCGCCGCCTGAAGGGCCGTGACGTAGAAGTCGCTCACAGCCATCGCATCGCCCCCACTGCCACCATCATTGCGATGATTAGGTAGACCATGTACTGGTGGATGCTTCCCGACTGTACCCACCGTACTCGTCTCGACGCGCCTTCGAGTATGAGGGGCACCGGACGGTAGATGGCGTCCTCAACGGGGTCGCCCAACTCGGCCTTGTGCATGAGCGATGCCCGACCGCGCTCTTTCTCGGCCGCGCGTTCCACCTTCTCGATGCGCTGGAAGAACGTGGGGAAGATCTGCGTGGCCGCCGCGGCGTACGCCGCAGCCGTTATGGACGGACGGACAGGCGCGGATTCGCCGCTTCCCGTCCAGGTCCGCGCGACCGATCTTTTCCGGCGTAGGACGGCGATCGGGAGCAGCGCAAAGAGGAGGCCCCAGGCGATGAGGACGGCTATCCCCATGGGGAAGATCGACGGCATGGTCGAAAGCGTGCCTGGGAGAAGCTGGCCTGGGACGGATAAGACCGCGGCGCCCGTGATTGGTGCTGCGATCGCGACCATCGTCGTGAAGGCGACGGGCGAAAAAAGCCCCAACGCGAGGCAAAGAAATGCGAGCGGAAGAAGAGGCGCGGCCAGGCGCCACGACGGTTCCTTGGCGACCGAGGCAGGCCCGCTCCTTCCTTTGCCGAGAAACGTCAACCCGTAAAGACGCACCGCCCCGGCCACGGAAAACGCCCCGGCAAGCGCCACTACCATCGCGACGGCCGTCGCCACCGCGGCGCCCACGGGTCCATCGTTCACGGACAAGAGGCCCAGAAGGCCCTGGAAGATCGTCCATTCGCTGACAAACCCGTTGAGCGGCGGAAGCGCCGCTAGGGCGCCCGTTCCGACGATGAGGATGGCCGCCATGCGCGGCATCCGCCTCGCTAGGCCTCCCATCTCCTCCAGGTCCCTCGTGTGGCCGGCCTCCACCACGCACCCGGCGCCGAGGAACATGAGGCTCTTGAAGACCATGTGGTTGGCCGTATGGAAGAGGGCGGCGCCAAGGACGAACGAGGCGAGTTCCGCGTGGGAAGACGACGAGAGGAGGATGCTCACGCCCAGGGCCATGATGATGAGCCCCGAGTGCTCGACCGTCGAATAGGCGAGGGCTTTCTTGATGTCGTTGGCGGAAAGCGCCTGGAGTGCCCCCAGCAAAGCACCGAGGCTTCCGGCGATCACGAGAAGCACCCCCCACTCCACCAACGGGGGACCTGCGAACTCGAAGGCCGTCCGGATGAGCATGTACGTGCCCGCGGTTATCATGACGCCGGACATCAGGGCGGATACGTGGCTGGGTGCCGTGGGATGCGCCCTCGGAAGCCACACGTGAAGCGGCGCCACGCCTGCCTTCATGCCAAAGCCCGCGAAGGCGAGGAGGAAGACCCATGCCCTTGTGTCGGGGTCGAGTCCGGCCGAAAAAAGGCGGAACCCTTCGAAGGACCACGTGCCCGTCCTCGTGTAAAGAAGTAGAAAGGACGCGATGATGAGGACGGTCGCGAGGTGCATCATGATGAAGTAGGAGTAGGCCGCGGGGCGCGCCTCGGTGGCGGGTTTTCCCGCGAGGACAAGGAGGAAGGAGGCGAGCGACATCATCTCCCACAGGACGAGGAAAGTGTAGATGTCGTCGGCGAGGAAGACGCCCACGAGGGCGAAGAGGAAGACGTTGTAGGCGAACGCAAGGGATCCGCGGTCCTCGACCCCTCCCGACCGGAGGTATGGCGACGCGAAAAGCGATGACGTGGTCGCTCCGAGCGAAGCGAGGGTGAGGAAGAGGCCGGACAAACCGTCGAGGCGCAACGTGAAGGACACGAACGGCAGGGGCGCGGCGAACGACATGATGGTGGGGCCCGGGTCTTGAAGCACCATGACGCCGGCCGCCAGGCCGACCGCTCCGGCGGCGGCGGGAAACAAGTACGCCAGACTCGTCGGCCGCCCGAGCCTTGGTTCGATGAGCGCGACGAACGCGCCGGAACCGTAAAGAAGACCGGCGATGAGGATGAGGAGGTGTGCATCGGTCATCGTTTCACTTGGCCACGATCACCGTCTTCGGCGATTCCCTGACAATCCGTTCGGCGACGCTGCCCAGGACAACGTGCGCGACTCCGCGGCGCCCCTCGGTCCCGACGATGACGGCGTCTATCCCGAGTTCGGAGACCATCTCCACGATGCGCCGTGCGGGATCGCCCCGCTCGAGCCGGCCTTCGACCGCGACGCCCTCGGCCCGGCCTCTCGCGATGATGACGTTCAGCATCTCCATGGCGGATGCGACCTCGTCGCCTCGATCCTCCTCGGTGAGCTCGCGCACCACGGTCAAGGCGAACACCTGGACGGAGAAACTGCGCGCCATGCGGAAGGCGAGGTCCTCGGCCCGCCTTGCGGCCGGTGACCCGTCGGTGGCAAGAAGCAGCCTAGTCCACATCATGGCACCACCTCGCGCTGCGGGCGTCGTCCTGCGTCCATCTTCCTTTCGAACCTGCCGACGGCAAGAAGCAGGCCTTGTATCAATGCCTCGGGCCTCGGCGGACATCCCGGGATGTAGGCGTCGACAGGGAGCACGCGATCGACGCCGTCGACGACCCCGTATGATCCCGCGAACGGGCCGCCCATTATCCCGCATGCGCCGACCGCGACCACGAGCTTCGGGCCGGGCATCGCCTCGTATGTCGCCCGCAGTGCCTCGACCATGTGGCGCGTCGGGGGGCCTGTGACCATTGCGAGATCTGCGTGCCGGGGGCTTGCGACGAATTGGATCCCGAGCCTTTCAAGGTCGTAATACGGTCCGGAAAGGGAAGACACCTCCACTTCGCACCCGTTGCAGCTGCCAGCGTCTACCTCGCGGATGTGCAGGGAGCCCCGGAAAAGGCGGCCGATCTCCTCCCGTAGTCTCGCCGCCGCGGCCTCTTCCGGAACGCGGCCGGGGGAAGCGACCGGTACGGTCTCCACGAGGTCGCGCCTCGACCTTGCCGCGAGTTCGAAATCGTACGACACCGAAAGCGCGCCTTCCGGGCAAGCGGGGACGCATAGCCCGCAGGCGATGCAGGCGCCGTGATCGACCGTGAAAACTGGTCCGTCGCTTTGAAGCGCCTGGGTCGGGCAGACCGGGACGCAGTCGGCGCAACCCGTACAAAGGCCCGCATCAAGCCGGATGTTCGATCGAGGACCGCGGGGGACGGTCGAGCGCGACGCGGGGTACGTGGTCGTGACGACGCGTCGCCTGGCGCGCCCATCCTCGACCGTTCGCCCCACTGACCCTGGTTCGTCGCCTCGCATGTCCACTACCTGTCGTTTCCTGCATAGCTGAGGTTGAAGCTCTTGTTGATGACCGGGAAATCCGCCAGGATGTTGTTCTTCGGGACCGCCGCTTCGAGCGCGCGCCAGTTCATGAAGCTCGGGTCCCGGATCTTGCACCGCGCGATCCTCCCGTCCCGGCCAAGCCGGACCGCGTGGAGCACCTCGCCACGGTGGGATTCCGCGAGGCCGAACCCCATCCCGCCCTCCAGGTCAGGAGGTGGGGGCGTCCTGAGGCTTCCGTCCGGCATGTCGGAGGCGCATTGGCGGATGATGCGGGCGCTCTGTTTGATCTCCTCGAGTTTCAATTGGGTGCGCGCGAAGACGTCGCCCTGCGTCCTCACGGGCACATCGAACTCCAGTTTGCCGTAAGCGGCGTGCGGCCAATCGCGACGAGAATCGATGTTCACGCCGCTTGCCCGTGCACTCGGCCCCACGACACCTAGCGCCTGCGCGTCTTCGCGTCTCAAAGTGCCGGTCTGGTCCAAGCGGTCGAGGACACTTCCGCTCGAAACGCTTCTTGCCACGATGGTGTCGGCCTCGCGGGCGACCCTCGAGGTGTCCCGTTCGACTTTGGCCATGGTTGCGGCGTCGAGGTCCACGGCGATGCCGCCGACGACGTTCGTCCCGAAGAGAAGCCGACTTCCCGTTATCTCGGCGTTGAGGCGGAGGAGCTCTTCGCGAAGGATCTGGCACTGGCTCGCGCCAACCCCGTATGCAACGTCAAGGAGCACGCCGCCGATGTCGGCCAGGTGGTTGTGCATGCGTTCCAGTTCAAGGAACACCGTTCGGACAAAACGGGCCCTCTCGGGCGCCTCGATGCGAAGCGCCGACTCCACCGCGTGGCAGAAGGCCGTGGAATGGGCGGCGCTGTTGTCCCCGCTCGTCCGCTCGGCGAGGATGAGGGCCTTGGCGAAGTCGCGTCCCTCCAGCATCTTCTCTACGCCCCGGTGCGTGTAACCGAGCCGGATCTCAAGCGCCAAGACGGTCTCGCCGGCTAGTGAGACACGGAAGTGCCCGGGTTCGATGACGCCTGCGTGGACGGGCCCGACGGCCACTTCGTACACGCCCTCGCCCTTGACCGGGGAAAACGGATAGTCGAGCCCGGTCTTTGGTGCGCCCGTCGACGTCGCGTGCTTGAGAGGTGGTCCGGCCGGCCACCCGTCGTGCGCGAGGAGGATGGGGGGAAGGCCGTTCGCGAACGATAGCCCGTGCATCTCCGCGGCTTCGCGTTCCGCCCATTCGGCCGCCGGTACATAGGGGACGATCGACGGCACGGGAGAGTCTTCCTGGCTCTCCGACAGAATCGTCACTATGAGCCCGGGAGAGAGGAAGACGTAAGACAACCGGACCCGCCCGCCGGGCGTGACCTCGTCGCCCACCAGGCTTGCGAAGCGGAAACGGCCACCGTCGACGAGCCGGTGCGCCGCGGAAGCGATGAGAGCCGGCGGGCATGGGACCTCGATTGCGGCGCTCCTCGTCCCCTCCGACGGCCGCCAGGAGAACGCTCTTTCGATGGCGGCCGTGGTGTCGTTCGGAAGCATGCTCTTTCGTAGGCCCCTGTTCCGGGAGCGAATGTAGCCGAAGAGGAGCAATGCGGATGCCGGCTTAACAGCTTGGGCTGGAGAAGCAAAGCGCAAAGCTCATGGGCGGCCCCGCCGCCCGCAGATAAGGCTCGGGCGCCCTGCCATGGGTTGGCCCCTACGCGGCCTCAGATGCCACCGTCAGGTGCGGCCTTGCCGCCTCGCGGGAAAAAACCGATCCCGCGGAGGTACCACGCTCCCATGCCGAGGACGTACGCGAAGTACGCCGCGGCCTCGAGGTAGGTCGGTGATTCCCGATATCCTAGTACGGCCTTCACCAGCGAGCCTTCCGTGGATTGCTGGTCGAGGACGCCCTCCGTGTTCCAGGCTTTCCCCGACTCGGGGACCCAGCCGACCTCGGAGAACTCGTGGACGGCCGTCGCGAAGAGGCCGCCGGCGAACAGGATGAGGAGCACGCCGGTGGCCGCGAAGAACCTGTTGATGTTCAGTTTCACGATGCCGGTGAAAACGAGGTACGCGATGATGCCGCTGATCGCAAGGCCGATGAGGGCGGAGAGGAGGAGGTCGGCCGCACTGATGGTGGGGGCGAGCGTTGCGAAGAACAGGACCGTCTCCAACCCCTCGCGGGCGACCGCGACGAAGGCGATGGAGAAGAAGACCAACGGTTTTCCGGCGTCGATCGCGCCGACCGCTTTTTTCCGAAGCTCCGTGACGAGGCCGATCGTGTGCCGGTACATCCAGATGACCATGTAGGTGAGGATCGCGACCGCGACGAGGGACGCAACGCCCTCGAAGGCCTCTGCCGAGCCGCTAGTCGCGAAGAAGTCGCGTGCGGTCGAGTCGATGAGCACACCCGCGACGACCGAGAGGAGCGCGGCGGCGCCGGCGCCCATGAGGAGGTGCCGCTTCATCTCGGGCCTTCCCAGTTTCACGACGAGTCCTGTGAGTATGCTGATGATGAGGAAGGCCTCAAGACTTTCCCTTAGCACAATCAAAGTCGCGTCTGCGGACACCATTCTCATTTCACCCGTATCACGGATTTCGGCTAGCCGAAATCGTGCCTGTTTTCGTGAACCTTCACCCAATATATAAAATTTCGGCTGCCCTAAATCAACCCCGGTGCGCTTTTCGGCCGCCGACATATGGAACCCTAAATACCCCCCGGGCAATCCGGTGCCCGTGAGAACCAAAAGCAAAGCGGCCCTCCGCTCGGCCGCCTCGCCCTTGAGCGAGAACGTGGAGATGTACCTCGAGACGGTCTACGTCCTCACGGAGAACGGGGGGAGGGCCCGCACGACGGCGATCGCCCGCGACTGGAAGGTCGCCCCCTCGTCGGCGACCGAGATGATCCAAAGACTGGCAGGCGCCGGCCTGTTGAAACACGAACCGTACAAGGGCGTCGAACTCACCCGCCGGGGATTAGAGCTTGCGAAAGGCGTCATCCGAAAGCACCGCCTTCTCGAATGTTTCCTGCAAAAGGACGTAGGGATGGACGCTCGACTCGCCGATGCGCACGCTTGCGAGATGGAGCACGTCATCCACCCGAAGTTCGAGGAGTGGTTGTGCGAACGGTTGGGGCACCCGAGGGAGACGCCGGGCGGGGCCGATATCCCGCCTGGACTTTGTTGTCACGAAGGTTGACTACGCAAGTCCAACCATTTCCAACCCCACGCTAGACCCGACATCGCCCCCCGAATCGCCCCTCGGGGCCGGACGCCGCCGTCGGCCTGAAATTCCCCTCTTCCACAATCTCTTTATACGCACGTCGCCAGCGTGTTTAAGAGGACGTAAGAGGAAGATGCGCAGGATGCGAAATCCGATATCCGCATGGGTCGTGCCCGTCTTGCTCACGGCCGGCGCCCTTGCCGGATGCATCACGCCACCGGCGCCCGAACTTCCTTCTCCCGACGTTGTCCTTCCGGGCGAGCCGGAGATCGTGAAGTTCCTGAACACGACCATTGCGGGCGCGACCCTCGTTGCGCGATCTTCCTCCGGCGGCGGCTCCTCCATCACCCTCATCGACGGCGCGAGCGAGGCCCGCGTTGATTTCCAACGCGGCGTGTTGATGTTCAAGGACAAAGCGCCGACGGCAGACACGCGCGTGACCCTCAAGCAAGGGGAGACCGCCGATTTCTTGATCCCACCCGGCCGCGACGCCACAGAGGTGACCGTGACGGCCAACGGGGAAACCGTGTCGCTGACGCTCCAAGCGCCTTACGCCGGAAGATTCAATCTGGTCTCGGGGCTAGCGGCGATCCGCGAGGCCGAGGTGCTGCGGGACGAGTACCCTCACCGGACCCCGGGGATGCCGAACTACGTGAAGAGTCAGATGCACTTCGCGAAGATATTCCAAGACCTCGGCTACGATGTGAGCGTCGACCCGTATGGCACGAACTCTTTCGAGAGCGTCGCGGTCCCCGCACGCAACCTCCGCCCTAACGATTTCGCGAACGTCGTCGCCATCAAACATGGGACGATGACGCCGGAGAAGTACGTCATCATCGGCGCGCACTATGACGTGGTCGCGAACACGATCGAAGGCTTCACGGACAACACGGCCGGGACCCTCGAGATACTGGAACTTGCGCGGGCCCTCCAGCCGATCAAGACGAAGTACTCGGTCGTCCTGGGACTCTGGGGCGGCGAAGAGGTGGCGCTCCTCGGCTCGCAGTTCTTCGTGAGATCCAACCCGACCATCATCGAGAACACGCTCTGGCACGTGAACCTCGACGATTCGGTGACCGGTTATCCGGGACCTGCCGGAAACGCGCAGCCCGTTTACGTCTCGTCAGGGCCGGACGGCCCCGTCGGCGACTACCTGAACCACTTCTTCCAGGAGATCCGCGTCCATTACATGATGTACCCGGACGGGTCCTTCACGTATGGGACGGTCGGGAAGGGTCAGGCGGGCGACACGATCCCGGGGAACACGGGTACGGGTTCCGACGCGCAAAGCGACCACACGTCGTTTCTAGCGCAGGGTGTCCCGAGCTCGTTCATCTTCAGCGGCGACGAGTACGCGTTCCACGTCCTCCACCGCCCCATCGACACGCTGAAGAACGCCACGGCGCACATGGCCGGCATCGATGACGAGAATGCGACGTTGACGCCCGAGGAAGACGCCTTGGGCACGGATCTATTGGCCCGCTCCTTCGAAGCGCACATGTGGCCGCCTTTCTACGCCGTGATGCTTACGGAACTCGGGGAGTTCGACGTCACGAAGGCCCTTGAGGAGTGCGCGGCCGCGACGCAAGACTCGGGGACGACCTGCGCCTGAGTACCGAGGTTTGTCGAAAAAACCGGGCGCGCTCTCGCCACTGACACTATTTTCCGACCAAGTTCATCTCGTCGCGTAGTGTCTGCGCCGCTTCACGTATGGATTCGCGGGTACTCCCGCCGGCGAAGATTATCCCGCGCGAAGAGTTCACGATCGCCCGTTCGCCCTTGGAATTCGCCCCGTTTCGTAATGATTCGCCGGCGTTACCGCCCTGCTCGCCGACACCGGGGATGAGAATTGGTGCTGCATCGCCCAAGATCGAGCGGACCGTCTTGAGTTCGCTTTGTGCGCTCGCCCCAACGACGGCACCCACGTTCTCGTTGTCAGCTGCCCACTCCCGCACTTTCCGCGCCACCGCCTCGTAAAGCGGCATCCCGCCGATTTTCAGGTC
Source organism: Euryarchaeota archaeon (assembly GCA_016207515.1). Classification (NCBI taxonomy): domain Archaea; kingdom Methanobacteriati; phylum Methanobacteriota; species Methanobacteriota archaeon. The sequence continues at coordinate 78,793 of JACQPN010000007.1, forward strand.
TTGGAAGTCCCGAGCCGAAGGGTTCGAGGTCCTGACAAGCACCAGGACGCCCTTCCCATCGAATCCCAGGTACGGGGCCACCGCGTCGCGGCCCATGTAGGGGTTCACGGTCACCGCGTCGAAGTCCATCACCTCGAACGCCGCCTGCGCGTAGGCCGTGCTCGTCGAACCGATGTCACCGCGTTTTCCGTCAAGGATAACGGGGATGTCCTGAGGGATTATGTCGCGCGTCGCCTGGAGTATCTCGAAGCCGCGTGGGCCCAACCGCTCGTAAAAGGCGGCGTTCGGCTTGTAGGCGCAGACGAGGTCCTTCGTCGCTTCGATGACCCGCCTATTGAATTCGAGTATTGCGTCCCGCCCGTGCTTGACACTCATGTCCCCCGGCACCTTAGCCGGGTCGGGGTCGAGTCCGACACAAAGATGGGACCGGTTGCGTCGGGATGAATCGAGGAGCTTCTCGATGAAACTCACCATGGGCAGTATGCCTCCGCGGGAAGAATGGTCCCGGGGCCGGGTCGCGCCGGCAAGGATGGGCGCGACTCGTGAGGCATGGGCGCCTCAGATCCGCATGATGACGCGGCGGCCCATGGCCTCGATGTATTGGGTCTCGGTGCCGGCGACCAGTTCAATCTGGTTTCCGTCCTCGTCCTTCGGGATCTCGAGTTCAAAAGTCTCGTAGCTTGCCATGTCCATGAGTTGCACGTGGTCGCCCCGAAGCGACAGCACCTGGGCGGTACGTTTGTCTATGAGCGGGACCTGGCACTTGTCGCTCACCGGGCCGGTCATCGTGCGCCTGACCTTGTCGAAGATGCCCACGACGTCGATACGCGCCTTCGCGGCGCCATGCTTACCAGGCTTCGACGTCGTTATCGAGAGGATCTTGCAAGGTTCACCGTCCACGACCATGTAGCGACCTTCCTTGAGTTCGCGTATTTCCGCCTGGGTCGTGCTCATCGGATTGACACCTGCCGCCGGATGACCCAATTAATATTTAAGGGTAACAGGGGCCGCGCGGGAGGGCGGGGCCGAGCCGCCCCATGCCATCAGCGTACGTAGCTGAACGACGACGCGAACACCTCGACGTTCGCCTTCGTGGTCCCGACGGAGCGGACCGTGTAGGGCCCCTTGTTCACGAACGCGTCGGGCTTGATCTCGCCGAAGCCGCTCAGGTAGGCGGGCCCGCAGGTTATCATGCCTTCCGGGTCGCATGCGGTGATTGCATCGACCATCACGTGCCTGTAGTCTCCCTTCGATGACGCGAGAAAGAACTCGGTCTGTACCGCTACGGCTGCGGGAGCGGTCGAACCCGGCATCTCCGTCCACCAGAAGAAGACGTCGAGAAGGCCCGTCGCCGGGAGTTTTACGTCGACCGGGTCCGCGGAATCGACCTGGTAACGCTGCTCGTCGAAGACGGCGGCCAATTGGCGCACGGTCAGGTTCGGGCTCTCCGACTCTATCGCTATGAGGCCAAAGCGCGGCCCGTCCATGTCCTCGAGGAACACGACGTATTCGCCGGGCGACGGCGTCGAGATCTCGATCCCCGTGGAGGGGAACTTCGCGAAGATGGCCGTCCGGTCGTAGAGGTAGTTCACGAGTTGGTCCTCAGGGTCGAAGACCTTGAGAAACGCCGTCGGGTCCTTGACCGAACCCACGTACTTGAGCGTGAACGAGGAGACGTTCTCCGGCACGTCCACCGCGTAGGGCGTGAACTCGGTGAGTGCGTTCGGGACGTAGCGGAACCTCGTCTCCTGCGTGAAGGTTAGCCCCGTAGTGATAAGGTTGTTCATCGCCGCGACACCCACGTTGTAACCGCCGGAGCCGCATAGGTCCTGCTCGGGGAGGTCGGATCGCACCACGTAGGCGAACGTGTAGGTGCGCGTGTGCTTTCCCGTCGACGCTATGGGGCCGTCGGGCTCGTACCATTGGTTGTGCTGCGTCATGTCGCAGTACATGGGGAACATTATGACGGGGTACAGGTCGGCCGTGTTCCCTGCCGCGTTCTCCCAAGTGGTGGTCACGGTGATCTCCATGGGAACGTCTTTCTTGATGCCGGCGTCGACCTCGTTCATGGCGCCGTTCGCCTCGAAGAGCGTGATGCAGCACCCGTCGGTCCCGGGGATGCTGTCGCGCATCGCGTGCAATCCGGGGCCGATCGTCCCGTTGGTCCACACGCTCATCTGCATCACGTCCGGGACCAAGTGCCCGGCGACGCGCGCCCTGAAACTGGAGCCGGTCTCGTCGAGAGCGATGCCTTGCGAGGTGTTCGAGATGGCGGTCGGATCCTTGGAAGCCGATGTGCCCGTCCCCGTCGCGTCGATGGAGGCGTCCGCCGCGGGCGATCCTGGGGCTCCGACGCAACCGGATAGTGCGACCGCGATCACGAGCAGGATGACGGATGGCTTGAGGTTCATGCGCTTGCCGGCTTTTCGACCTCTCCGCACGTAAAGCGGTTTGTGGTCCGGTCCTTGAAGGGTCAGCCGCAGGCGCCGGTATTTGAAGAGCGGCGCGCAACAAACCATTTATAGGCGCGAGTGGAGGCTCCCGAGATGGCTGGACGAGGGGCCGTAGGGCTTGTTCTGTTTCTCCTCGCGGCCACAACCCTATCCGGGTGCCTTGGAAGCGATGCCCCGCCTCAAGACTCCGGGGCCGAGCCTGCGAAAGTCGTACCCGAGGTGGAGGAGACGAAGGCGTCCGACGACGGCCTCTCCGCCTTCGCGCAGCGGCTCGAGGAGAAGTTCCACACGCACGACGCCTGGAACGGCAAGCACCAGCTGAAGTTGATGGACGCGGACATCTCAAGCGGCCCCCTTGTCCCCGACCCCAACGGGCCGGCAGGTCCGTTCGGCGCCCTCGCGATCTTCGCACAGAACGGGCAACGTGGCTTTGGCGGCGGCCTCGGGGCCCGCTCGTTCGAACTCCCCCCGAACCAGGTCGTGCCATCGGAGACCGAGTGGGTGGAAGTGCAGGTCCGATGGGACGGTTCGCCTTCCATCACCGGCCTACGCCTCGGTTACCAGACGGCGGCGATGAAGTCGATGAACGTGACACCGGCGCTCGAACCGGCGAAGATCGTGAAGATCCAGACGACGCTTCTCGACAACGACATCCCGCATGTGGCCGTGAGCAAATGGCGCTTTGGGCTCTTCCCTGCGAACGACCAGAGCCCCGGCTCTCCCGGGGTCTTCAACGGCACGGCGCGCGTGACGGTCACGGCGGTGCGAACGACCGATTCCCTCTTCGTGGCCCCGCCGCATCCGGACTGGTGGGGCGACAATACGACGATGAACATACTCACCGTGACGCGCAAGGCCAGCCAGAAGTGGGTGGTCTTCCCGTTGATGTTCCCGGGCCTTGCCGAGGGCCAAGGGTTCGGGCAGATCCCCGTCCCGAACGGGACCATCGTCCCACCGCACACGAAGGCCTTGAAAGTGGAGATCAAGTGGACGAACAACGACATGACGACGTCGGCCACCGCGCCGAAGCCAGCCATCGGGTGGTCGCCCGCGAACAGCCGCCGCGCCGCCAACCAGGAAGCCGACAAGATCACGGACAATCAGGCCGAGTACTCGGCGGAGCTTGATCCACGGATGTGGGACAGCCCCTACGATTCCGTTAGCAACTGGCAGTTCTTCACCTACCTTGACAGCAACATGCACACGGACGGACTCCTCCCATTCGGGCCGTTCGGCCAAGTTGCGACGTTCGATGGCGAGTACACGGTGAAGGTGACGGCATACAGGGACGGTTGAAGGCGAGGGACGCGGGGGACCGCGGGCGGCCGCTTGTGTCCGACCAGACTGGCGTCTTCCCCCGGCCTGATCAGCTTACCTTTTTTCCCAACCCGATCGCGCGGTAAACGACGCCCGTCCCTGAGAACATCACGGGGTCGAAAGTCCGTCGCCCGTCCACGACGATCGGCCTCTTCATGAGCGTCTTGAAATCCGCGGGACTGAGACGCTTGAACTCGTCCCACTCGGTCTGGATTATCACGCCGTCTTTTCCCTTGAGGGCGTCCCGGGCGTTCGTCGTGGAGAGGACGCGGCCTCCTGCAAGTTTCGCAAAGTTCGAGGTCCCCTGCGGGTCATAGACGGTGACGGCGGCGCCGGCTTTCTTGAGCGCCTTGTAGATGGGCAGGGCCCGCGTCTCCCGCACGTCATCCGTGTCGGGTTTGAAAGCGAGTCCGAGTATTGCCACGCGTTTGCCCTTGAGGGAACCGAGTTCCTGCTTGAGCATGGCGACGACGCGAACAGGCTGGACTTTGTTCTGTTCGAGGACGGCCTCGAGGATGAGGGATTTCGCCCCCTCCTTCTTCCCGAGCGCCGCGATGGCGCTCACGTCCTTCGGGAAGCAACTTCCCCCGAAGCCCGCGCCCGCCCGGAGGAACAGCGGCCCGATCCGAGCGTCGTAACCGACGCCGCGCATCACATCGTAGACGTCGATGCCCATCTTCTCGCACATGTTCGCCACCTCGTTCGAGAAGGCGATCTTCGTGGCGAGGAACGCGTTCGAGGCGTACTTGATCATCTCCGCCGACCGCTCATCGGTCGTTATCTTCGGGCAGTCGAACTTCGCGTAAAGGTCCCAGAGGCGGGCGGCCGCCTTCGGATCGCGGGTTCCTACGACGATGCGGTCCGGGTTCAAAGCGTCCTTTAGGGCGGAGCCCTCCTTCAGGAATTCGGGGTTCATCGCCACACCGAAGCCCTTGCCGGCTTCCTTGCCGGAGGCGCTCTCAAGCGCGGGGAGGACGACGGAATCCGTGGTCCCCGGAACGACCGTGCTCTTCACGGCCACGACATGGTGGTCGTTCTTCGTGCGTAGCGCCTCTCCGACTTGCGTGGACGCGTCCTTGATGAAAGTGAGGTCTATGGAGCCGTCCCGCTTCGAGGGTGTCCCTACGCAGAGGAACGTGATGTCGGTCTCGTCCACGGCCGACCTCAAGTCCGTGGTCGCGGTGATGAGCTTGCGGGCGACGAGCTCCGCGAGGGAATCGTCGACCCCGGGCTCGTGGAAAGGGGCCTTGCCCCTCGTGATGAGCGCGACTTTCTCAGGAAGCATATCGACGAGGGTGACGTTGTGCCCGTGGCGGGCGAGCAGTATCGCCTGGCAGGTTCCGACGTAGCCTGATCCGATGACGGAGACGTGCATCTGGCTTCCTCAAGGGGCCCGGGTCGGGCCGGTTCAGGGGCGCCAAGTGCGTTCCTCCTTAAAGGGCTTCCCCGAATTATCGAGTTTGCCGGATAAAGGGGGACAATGGATGCGCACTACCGGCCGGCCGGAGAGTCGGCCGCGATAGCCGCGGGCCGCCAAGGAGGACGGCCCCGCAGGGCCTGCCAGGAGTCGAGCACGAAGGGCGTCCAATGGGCCTGAAGCGCAACCCCTATGGCTAGGGCGACCCATCGGCGGCCCATGTTGAAGACTCCGGTGCCCCGGCCGGGCGCTTGGGATACGGCGGGCCCCGCTGCCTTCGTCGTATCGAACCGGGCCGCATTGACACGGCTTCTATCCAAATGCGACCTGACCCCGATGCTTCGGTTCGGCGACTCGCGCGACATGAGCGCCCTTGCCTCGGACAGCGTGCAACTCGTGGCCACGTCGCCGCCGTACCCGTACATCGAGATGTGGGACGCCCAGATGGAGAACATGCTTGGCCTCGCTCCGGGGGCGATCGGTGAGAAACCTGGGCATTTCGACGCGGCGCATCGGCTCCTTGGAGAGGTCTGGAGAGAGTGCTTGCGGGTCCTCACGCCCGGAGGCATCCTCGCGGTGAACATCGGCGACGCGACGCGCACCGTCGCTGGCGAGTTCCGCTGCTTCCAGAACCACGCTAGAGTGATAGAAGAGTGCGAAAGCATGGGTTTCCACTCGCTCGTCCCGATCCTTTGGAAGAAGCCGACCAACAAGCCGAACAGTTTCCTCGGCAGCGGCTTCTATCCGACGAACTGTTACGTGACGCTCGACTGCGAATACATCCTCCTTTTCCGAAAAGGGGGAAAGCGGGCGTTCGCGCCGAAAGACCCCTTACGTCTTGCCTCGCAGTTCTCCAAACCCGAGCGGGACGCGTGGTTCTCGCAGGTCTGGGCGATAAAGGGGGCCCGGCAAGAAGGGATGGCGGTGTTCCCGGAGGAGATCCCGGAGCGCCTCGTGCGCATGTTCTCGGTGCTCGGCGACGCCGTGCTCGACCCGTTCGCCGGATCCGGCTCGACGCTCGCCGTTGCGCGCCGCCTGGGCCGCAAGGCTATCGGGTACGAGGTCAACGAGGCCCTGCGTGCGACGATCGAGGGGAAAGTCCCGCTCGGCGCTCCGGATCCGGGCGACGTGCTCGACGAGCTCCTATCGTCCTATGGCCGCCCCGAGGGAAGCTCTTCCCCGAACGCCTCCGCGTAACGCTCCCTCGCCTCCCCAAGCGTCGGGAGGTTCGCCTGCGCTCCCGCCCCTTCTAGGACGAACGACGCGACGGTCGAGCCGAGGCGGCCGCAGATCTCCATCCCATACTTGTTCTCCAGCCCGTAGAGGAAACCCACGCGATGGGCATCGCCGGCCCCCGTCGGGTCGACGACGTCTGCTTTCACCGAGGGGACCCTGATGTCGCCCTTCTTCGTGTGGATCAGAGCGCCCTTGGCACCGTGCGTCACGATGAGCGCCTCCTTCACGCGTTCGAGAAGCTTCGCGACGGTGAGGCCGAGACCGCGCTCAAGGTGCGCCATCTCGTGCTCATTCACGAAAAGATAGTGGACGTACTGGAAGCAAGTTTCGACGTCGCGCAGGGATGCATGAAGGAGTTCCTGGCCGGGATCGAAAGAGACGGTCTTGCAATCCCTCATGAGCCACGGGTAGGCCGAGAACTCGCCCGCGGCGAAGTGCGCAAGCCCCGCGGACACCGGGTGGAGCCGACTCGTGTCCTTCGAGGCGCCCGCGTGGAAGTATATCTGCTGGTGGCCCGCCCCGTCCCCTACGAGCATAGCTCTCGCAGTCGGGAGCGTGCTCCTGTAGAGGTCGAGTCGCACTTGCTCGAACATTAGCATCTTCTCGTAGTCGGAGTCTGCGAAGTCCGGGCCAACGCTCGCTCGTAAAGTCACATCGGCCCCGAGCCGTGCCAGGCCGTGGGCGACGTTTCCGGCACAACCGCCGGGCTCCTCCCGAAGGCTTGAAAGCTCGACCGCCTCGTCAGGCGACGGCAACCGCCTTGCGAGGCCGATGGAGTCGAACGCCACGGTGCCCACTACGGTTATCAATGCGCACGGATCGGCGTCTCGACGCATAGTCCTTTGGTATCGACCCTGGATTGCGACGGCAAATGGTAAGACGAGGCGCCGCGGTTAGCCCCCTGTGAACCGGCGGCAAGAGACCGTTGCCTTGTTGGCCGCGCTGGCGCTTGCCATCGCTCTGCGCCTCACCCCGAACCTCGCATGGGCGTCCTGGGGCTCCGACTCGGGCGAGTACATCTTCCTGACGCAGCGCCTCGTCGATACGGGCCGGATATCGTTCGATTACGAAGGTTGGGGCATCGCCTACCCCTATTTTCCGGGGATGTTCATCCTCTCCGGCGCGTTCTCGGCCTCCGCCGGCATCGACGTCGTGACGGCGGTCAAGTACGTGACGCCGATCTTCAACGGCATCCTCGTCCTCGGTATATTCGTCATCGCGCACCTCATCACGGGTGACGCCCGCACGGGTATCGTGGCCGCCGCGTTCGCGGCCGTCGCGATGCCGCTCGCGTTCGTGACCAGCCATGCGCTTCCGGCCGGGCCGGGCCACGTCTTCGTCGTAGCAACTATCGCAACACTCGTCCTCTCCCGTTCCGATCGCCGCTTTCTTCTCCCTCTCGCCGTCCTCTCCGGCGCGCTCATCCTCACCCATCACCTCTCGGTCTATTTCCTCGTGGGGATACTTCTTGTGTCTATCGTGATCCGTGAACTCGTCGTGAGGCGGCCGGCTATCGACCGGTTGTCGCTTGAAACGGGCTTCCTCGTCCTTTTCCTCGTCGCGACGTTCGCTTACTGGTTCATCTTCGCCCCCCCGCTTTCCGGTCGCATCTTCTCGGAGGCGACCCCCGTGAGCCCCGTCTTCATCGCCATCGGAGGCATCCTCTCCGTCTTGCTGATACCCGCCTCCGTGCGGCTCGCTCCGAAGCTCAAGGCTTCCTTTTCCCCACGCTACCCTTCGCCTCGCCGGAGCGCCGCGATCGTCGGTGGGACGTTCGCCGCGGGGATCCTCCTCGCGACCTCGCTTGCGGTATTCGGCCTCCCGGGGACGACCATCGTTCCGGAGGCGCGCTGGATCTACTTCTACGCCCCGCTCGTGGCACTCGTGAGCTTCGTGCCCCTCGGGATACTCGTCTGCCGAAAGACCCCGCTCTGGTGGCTTCCGATCGGGTGGCTTACGGCCCTCGTCGTCTCGGTCGTCTTCGCAAGCGTCACGAACAACCACGTCCTCCTTCCCTATCGCCATGCGGATCACATGATGGAGCCGATCGCGATCCTTGCCGCTCTTGGATTCATGGCTTGCTCGAATTACCTCCTCAAGGCGTCAAGACCGGGCCGCGAGAAAAGGACGGTGGGCGTGCTCCTTGCGGCCGGCCTCGTGCTTTTCACCGGGCTCAACGCCGCCATCGCCTACCCGCCGCAAGAAGCCCTCATCGGCTTCCAGGAGGGCGTGACACAAGGCGAGTGGGACGCGGTGCTTTGGGCCAAGGACAACATACGACTCGGCACGGCGATGGTCGCCGACCACAGGGTGTCGAGCCTGCTCTTTGGCATCGCCCACATGAACGCGAGCTGGGACGCGGCCAAGGTCACGTACGCGACGGAGAACACGACGGAGGCGTTGAACGAATTGAGGAGCCTCGACATCCCGGCGGGGAAGATGCGGATCGATTATGTCGTCCTATCGGACACGATGAAGAAGGGGGTGGCGCTTGTCCAGTGGGAGCCGGCGAAGGCGATGAGCCCGGCCGCGGTGCGGAAGTTCTACGAGGAGGCCGCGTTCGACGTGGTTTACGCGCAGGGAGACACGACCATCTTCATGGTCGATTGGACAAAGGCGTAGAGGTCCTGGCGCTTCACGCCGCCCTCGATCCGAATCACAGTAGACTCTCTATCGGCGCCCCGCCCTGTAAGAACCCCTCTAGTTCCAGCGTCGCTTCCCACTCCGTTTTGCACTCGCAAGCGAGCGGCATGAGCAACGTCCGGTCCTGGGTGACGGAGAACTTGGCTATGGCGTGCAAGACGCGCTCGTCGCACTCTCCGCAGTTGTGGGCACCTCGCTTGGTGCCGCCGCCGACGATGTCGCTTTGCACTCGTTTCGCGCCCGTTTTCGCCTGCGGGTTCGCCACAAGACTCGCCTCCTTCAGGATCTCGACGACGCTCCAGAGCCACGGCGGCCTGTACTCCTTCCTCCTGAACAGTCGCTCGACGAGGGTGTTCTTCTGGACGTTGCAGGGATTGAAAGAGATCGTCTTCGAATGGGGGGCCGCGAGCCTAGCGGTGTCTATGCAGTCGAGCATCGCTTCCCGCTCCGTGAGGAAAGGCGGTTTCACGAGGATGTAGGCCTTGATGCCCGTCCCGGTCTCATCGGCGACCTTCGCGGCCTCGACGAAGTGCGGGAAACGGAAGTCCTTGTTCACAGAGTACTGCTCGACGGCGTCGCTTGCCGATTCTAGGCCGATCGCGACCTCGAAGGACGGCACTTGGAGCGCCCCGCCGTCGCGGGATTTGAGCGTGCGCATGACGCGCCCGACGTTCTCCGCTGTCACGAATTGGGCCTGCGCCTCCACGATGAGTTTCTTGACCGTCGCGGGCACCCGCGCCATGATCGCCTCTTGCGCTTCGGGGTGGACCTCGGTCGGATCGAGGAAACTTCCCGACGTGTATATCTTGAGTATCTCCTGGCCCCGGTAGGCCTCCGCGAGCGCTGATTCCATCTGGGCGACGAAGTCCGCCGTCGAGACTTTCACCATGAGGCTGTCGTTCACGTAACCGCACATGGAGCAACCCGAGTGGAGCGCCCACGCGCACCCGCGTGTTGCGAGGATGATGACGAGGGCCTTCGCCTCGACGTCCTCGACACGATCGTCTTGTTCCCAGACCTTGGTCGCCCTTGTGCGACCTGCCGGGTCGGGTCGGAAGTAGCGGATCTGGCGGATGACCTGTTGGAGTTGGCGCGACTCGCCGACACCCGCCACGGCGTGCCCCTGCGAATCGTCCGACTCTGCGGCCGTGATGGCCATCTTGCCAGGTTCAGGCGTGGTGCCTCACCTCCACGGCCTCGCCGCGCCCGGCCTCGCGCATGTCGCGCCCGCACATGAGCGCCTTTCCAGAGGCCCTGACCTCGCCCTTGTGATGGACGACGACCTCGTCGCCGACACGGATGTCGTCGGTCGCGTCCTTTATGCCGACGGCGAACACGCTGCCCTTCGGCCGGAAGTCCTCGATCTCGACGCAATACGTCTTCGCATCAAGGAGCGACTTCGCGCCATCCATCGTGAGCGAGATGCCGGCCCGCTCTGGGACAAGCATCCCGACTTGGGTGCGGCCTTTCATGATCTTCAACATCGGATAGCGCCCCATCACCTGCGCGCCCTCCATGACATCGGCGCCGGCTTCGCCGAATTGGAACAAGGCGCGCGAGCGCATCTGCGCCGCCTCACGCTGGTAAGGACCGACCCGTGCCACCTCTTTGAGGGCGTCGTTGAGCGCCATTTCGAGACTTCCCAAGGATGCCGGGGACAACGGGTCGTCGTCTCTCGTCGTGTAGGCGACGTCGGCACCCGCGTCCTTCACGAACGATTCCTCGGTCGCTCCCAAGTGGGCGATGACCCGTCCGTACTTGTGGTCGAGCATCGTCCGCACCGACGAGGCGACCATGTCCCGTTCGTCCCGGTCCCAGTGGCCCGTCACGGGAAGGTCATACGAGTTCGCCGGATAGTAGAGTTCGAGTTCCATGGGGACGACACCGAGCGGCGACGTTACCACGGAGAGGTGCAACGCGCTCGCGTTCGGGATGCGTTCCAGGACACGCCGGATCGCCTTGTGCGTGCGTGAAGTGGAGTAGGGTTTCCGGGCGGAGCACGGGATGAAGAGGAGAACGCTGGCGGTGTTCGGCGGAGCGTAACGGTCCCGAAGGCGATTGCGGAACCGCGCCACCTCGGGCCGCGTCATGCTCTCCTTCGACGTGGCGAAGAGCCTGGTCTTTCTCGCAGTCGGGGCTTTCTCCTCGAAGAAGCCATAGGCCTCGAGGTCGAAGAGGCGCAATGTGGCTGCGAGTTCAGGCGTCGAGCGGCACCTCATCTCGACGAGTTCGCGCAGTTTGCCTGCGCGCGTGGCTTCGCGCGCTTTCACGAGTTCGAGGCGTTGCGCCTCGTAGTTGTGGGCCTTGAGTTCCGCGGGGCCGCGTCCTCCCGAGGAGCAGCTTTCGCAGAGGCACGGCAACTCGGTGAGCGTCGAATATTGGAGTGCGCCCTCTGGCGTGAGATACTGTCCCCTGACGCTAGCGTAGGCCACCATCACCGAGTCGAAGAGGTCGACGCCCGCGTAGGCGAGGATCGCCATCTCGTTGGGGAGACCGCAACCGGGGGCGTAAAGGAGGCCGCCTGCCGCTTGGCGGCGCGCGGCGACCACCGCGGGGACGAAGTTCCGCGGGTCTTGGAGGGACGCGCGTGCACCGGTCCAGACATTCACCTCCCGGGATAGGCCGCCGGAGACCGGGAGCAACGTGAGTCCGGGCCCAGCGTTGCCGGCGCTGTGCTCGACGACCTCTTTTTCCATCTTGGCGGCGATGCTCGGGGCGAAGGCGAGTTCGGGCGGTATTGTGACCGCGGCGCCGGGCGACGGCCCCGTGTGCCGATACACCGAACCCGTCTCTTGGAGCCAGATCGCGTCCCCCTCGGGCTTTGACTCAGAGACGACGACGTGAGCATCCTTCGGCGGTCGGATGCCTGGCGTGGACGCGTGGATCACTGCGGGGGTCGGTACGGTCTTCCCGCCGATCTCCCACCTGCCGATCCTCAAGGCACCGTCGCGTCCTACGGCCGTGAACACGCGTTCCACAGAGGCTCATTCGTTATAAACCAAGTGGGGGGCTATCCTTTCTTCTTGAAAAGGCCGCCTAACCGTTTCTTTCCAGGCTCCTCGCCCGGCTCGTCCGACGTGGCCTCGTCGATGCCCGACTCGACGACCGGCGGCTCTTGATTCGGGGCTTTCTTCTTCCCGAACGGAAGTTTCACCTTGGGAACGGCCAAGCGCCGTTTTTCCCCGGTTGGAGGGGTCTCACCGACCGCTGCTTCTTCCGTCGGACCTTCCACGGGAGCCGAAGGCTCCGCTTGTGCTTTCTTCTTCCCGAAAGGAAGGCTCATCTTCGGGACGCCGAGTTTCTTCGCCGGCGTCGGCCTTGCCGATCCGCTTGGTACTTCCGGGGGCGCTTCACTCACGGTCATGGCGCCGGATCCCTCGGTCGCGGAGGGCCCGGCGGGTTCGGATATCTCTAGGGAAATGTCGGCGTCGGAAGCGGCCGGGGGCTCGGGCCCGGCGGGGGCTCCAAGACCCGCAAGGGAACCGCCCTCGCGCGTCGGAAGCCTCCCCAACCTATCCTCGTCGATGCGGCGATCGTCCACTTCGGCCGTTATCTCGTCGATGGTGCGCACCTTCTCGCCAGCCATGATTACGATCGTCTTCACTTCCTCACCGTCCTTCTCGTAGACGACCTCAACGACCTCGCCCTGCGACGTCCTGTACTTCACGTCCGCCTTGAGGATCTGCGCGTCAAGGTGCGCCGAGATGTGGCCGCGCTCGTGGGCCGTGAGGACCCGCATCGGATACTGCTTCGCCATCGGTTTGTCGTATGCCCGGCTGACGACGCGTTGCGCGCCTTCCGTCGCTTCTTTGCGGACGGCGAAGGCTGCCGACGGTGGGGCGCCCGTTATCGAACGGGCGGCCAACCGGTCCACCTCGCTCTCGATCTCCGTCAGTGAATGGAACGTGGTCTTACGCCAGGCCCGTTCGAAGAAGTCGACCTCGCCGCCCTTTGCGGAGAGTTCCGCCTCCAGGCGTGTCTTCTCCTCGCGAGTGAGCCGCGACGCCTCGAACGTGCCGAGGACCTCGGACGTCTCGTCGCGGATCTCGCGCTTGAGTCGCGGCGTGGTCTTCACGCTCGAAGAGGATTCCTCGGCCATTGTGGTGGAAAACGGGTTGGCTACACTTAGAAGTTTGCAATGGAGAGGCCCGATCCGCCTATCTGAGGTAGATGACGGTGCTCCGGTCGACGCCGTCCCCGAAGTCCGCCCAGATCAAGTACTGGCCCTTGGCCACGCGCGAATCGTCCCAATCGAACACGTACTGGCCGGTCCCGCTGGATTCGCGTTCCTGGCCGCCCGGCTTGTCGCCTTTGAACCGGAAGAAATTGTCCGTCACCGCTTTGGAGGAAGACACGCCAGGCTGGGTCGCTCCAAGCGCTCCGCCCACCATTTCGGCATAATAGAACCGCGCCTTGGGGTCGGTCTTAGCCGCGCAGTCACCCTCCAGCCTGAACTTCACCGAGAGCTGGTTGCGGTCGAAGACATTCGTCTTGTGGCCGGCGTCGGTCCCCGGCTTGATGTTCTTGATCGGCGAGAGGAACCCAGACCATGGGCAGGCGGACACCGAGGCCACCGTCACCGTGAAACTGCCGGTGACGCTGCGCCCGAACGCGTCGCTCGCGCTGCAGGTGACGGTCGTCGTGCCGATCGGGAAGGTGGAACCCGAGGAAGGAGTACACGTGACTGATAGTGACGAACCCGTCCAATCGGACGCCGTGGCCGAGAAGGACACTTGGGTCCCGTTCGGGGCACCCGCATCGACCGTCATCGACGCTGGGACGAGGATGGTCGGGGGCGGGGGCAAGTAGACGACGACCTCGAAAGAGACTTCCGCGGTGTTCCCGTGGGCGTCGGTCGAAACGCACGTGACGAGCGTCGTACCGACCGGGAACGAGAATCCGGACGCTGGGGAACATGATACGGGGTCCTCCACGTCCACGATGTCGCTCGCCAGGGCAGGATAGGAGACCATCGCCCCCGAGAGGCCCGACGCGATGACCGAGACGGACGATGGGACGCTGATGACCGGGGGCGTCGTGTCGACGACGATTATCTCGAAGAGGGCCCGCACGCTCTGGCCGAGCGAATCGATGGCGCTGCACCCGACGATGGTAGTCCCAAGGGCGAAAAGCGAACCCGAGGCGGGGAAGCAGTCCGTTGGCAATGCCCCGTCAAGGAGGCTTGATGCGCTGGCGACGTAATCGACATACGCTCCGCCGGGCCCGGTGGCTTCGACGACCATGGGCGCCGGGACGGTTATCGTAGGCGGCGGGGGAGGCGGCGGGAAGTCACCTGCAAGGACAGTCACGGTGAATCCTCCGATGGCGACGTTCCCATGCGAGTCGGTGGTGGCACACGTGACCAAGGTCTCTCCAACGGGGAAAGTCGAGCCGGAGGCTGGCGCGCACTCGACCGGGACGGGTCCATCCTTGTCGTCGATGGCGGCCGCCGTGTAGCCAACTGCGGCCCCTGCTGGGCCCGTCGCCGGCACCGTGATCGATGGCGGCACGTCGAGGAACGGCGGAAGGTTGTCGCCCGGTGGAAGGACGATCGTCGGGGGCGTGTCGGGCGCATCCGGCGGCGGGAGGACGGTGACCGTGAAACTCAATTCGGCCGTCCCGCCGAGGCTGTCGGTGACGGCGCAGATTACGGTCGTGACACCCACGGGGAAGAGGCTTCCGGAAGGCGGGAAGCAGGTCGGGACAAGGCTACCTTCCAACGGAGACCCGGCCGCGACCGCGAAATTCACGTTCGCCCCCGACGGCGAGGTCGCGACCACCGTGATGCCGGACGGGCCGCTTATCGACGGCGGCGGTGGGGGCGGGAAG
>JACQPN010000008.1 GCA_016207515.1 Euryarchaeota archaeon
CAAGGGAGACAGCTACCGATTGAAGCAGAAGAGGCGGGCCGGAATCATGATTCCCGGCGCGCCGGGTGACAGGAAAACGTAATATGGGACTGGGCACTTTTCAAATGGCGATTCTGGGCACTTTTGGGCCGGCGCTTACACGCGTCCTGCGCTCTCGTATAGGAGCATGATTAGGGCGCGGTCGCGCGGGTGGTTCGTGGCGTCAGCCAGGCTCTTGATCTCGCCGGGCGATAGGAGGTCCTTGGGAAGTTTGTGTGATTGCAAGGGGTTGCCCGTCTTGATCCATGCGACGAGTGGGGGATGTGTTTGCGCGTCGGGTGCCAGGAGGTCCTTGTAGAAACTCTTCAGGAATCGTTTGGCGCCTGCCACGGTTTCGGGCGCGCAACGGTTGGACATTTCGCTCAGGTAGGCCTTGATGTCGTTCCTGGTGGCCTTCTTGTAGGGTTTCTTCAGGTGGCGTCCCCAGAGGCGCGCATGCTTGGCTTTGAACGTGCGCGTTACGATTGATTGACCTGCCAAGTGCCAATCCTGATCCAACCCCAACAACGTCTCCCTCTGGCCCTTCGTGAAATCTGGGGATTCCCATTCGCGCTTGAGCTCCTGCTCTCGACGAGTATTCAACCATTCTGCCTCCATACCAATCTCCTCCGACGCTCCAGCCTAGTCTTGGGAGATTTACTCCTTAAACTCGAACCAATACCCGCCCCCACGACCGCCTCGACTTTAAAAAGACCGCGACGGGGGACAATTCATTGGCCACGACGCAAGGCGCCACAGGGTCGTTTGGCAAGCTAGAATAAATAGACGGGGGTGGTCCTCCGCATGCCTTCCGACGCGCTACGCTTACCAATTGAGACTGGCCTCGGTAGCGAAGGGTTCTGATCCCCAGGCGGAGTCTTGGCCCGGGAAGCCCCGGGGAGGATCCGGGCCGTCGAATCTCCATCCGAAGGTAGGTGGACCAGTTTCGCCGACCGCGAAACACCATCCTGTCATCGTCCGTCGCCAGGCGTACCATGCCTGGCCGTCCTCTGATACAGTCGTCGCGACTCCATGGTCTTTTGGTAAACCGTAACGCTCGAAGTCCTCCCCCAGGAGACCAAGGATCTCGGGTCGGTACCGGCCGCCGCGATTGCGATACCACCCGGCTTGGCAGGTTGCAATCCACTCCAAGGCGTTTCGCGTTTCCTTGAATTCCCGACGATCCAGGCGTCTGCCTTCCGTATCGACCGCGGTGGATCCCGCGTACTTTCGGAGATTATTCTCTTCATCGCGCCGTGCTTTTTCCTTCGTCTGTTCGCTTTCGAGAAAACGGTCCACAATCTCGCGGGCCGCCGAATAAGACTCTGCTTTCGCGAGCTGCGTTGCCCAATACCATGAGAAGGCATTGATTCGCCGGGGCCGGATGTGTAGTCCTGCCATTACGGCGACCTTTGCTCGGATGCGTGCGGTCTTGTCGTCGGTTCCAGCATCTACCTTGATAAATGCTTCGTCGTAGCCGGCGTAGAGGTTCATATTGTAGAGTGCTGGTAGCAGCCCGAGTGTGAGCCAGATTGGTAGTGCAGCTTGTCGGAACAAGAATTCGCTGTCGAGTTCCCTCCAATGGGAGTATAGCTGGTTGCCGGTGTGAAGTACGAGACCGACGACGATGAGGGTGAGTAGGATGTCAGCAAGCTTTCTTGCCCCTGTAGTTTTTGGATCACGTTGGCCCACGATCGAAACGAGGGCCAGGATGAAGATGAGTGGTTGGAGGATCAACTCCTCCAGAAGGCTTAGCACGTAGATGTTCATGATAAGTTCAAGAACCACCGCGACTCCAATGAGGTGCTTTACTCGGTCGCGGATCTGGCGCGGTTTTCGCGAAAATGTGGGAGAGTCGAGAAAGAGCACCAGAGCCATCGTGAAAAACCAGATGAATGTGTCCTTGGCGAGATCGCCTTGCCAGAGATGGGACTGTTCACCGACCCAGACCTCAAGTGTCACATAGCCGGCCATGATCAGCAGCGGAATCAGCATCTTGGGGGCGGCTACCGCTCGCATGATGTCGCCAAGACTTGAGCGTAGAGTCTTGTCGCGAAAAACCAAAACGAGGCCGACGCCCAGCCAGATCAAGGTGGCGGTTTCGCGGTTGTCTAGGATTGATTGATCACCTCGTGCATCTCCGCCCGGGTTTCAGTCGTGGCGACCTTGTCAGGGTAAAGCCTGGCCAAGTTCTGGTCACGCACTGCGAATCGCTCGGCTCAATTCTAATGCGAGGTCTTCACCCTCTAGTAGTAGGCTCGCGGGTTGCCCCCTTACCGCCGCTACCTCCACGGAGATGGCGATGATCTTGTCTCGAGTCGTGTTGTTTGTCAGGACGTTAAGATTTCCAACCGTGACGTCCTGCTCGACCCAAATCCATTGGGCGCCAGGCACCACGCGACTTGTGTAGCCGTCGGCCGCTTCGTGCAGGGGAAACGTCATCACGGTCACGTTTGGGGGAGGGTCAAGGAAGAACGAAAACCTCGTCCATTGGATGGAGACGTCCTGAAGGCCCTTATTGGCGACAGCCGCGCCCAGTTTTGGCGGATCGAGTGATACAATACGGACATCGAGAACTTGAAGGTCTACGGTGGTCCTTTCTGCTTCCAGATGGGCCAGATCGCGACTGATGTCAGTAAGTTGGGCAGTATAGATTGCCATTGCGGCGGTTGCAATTACCGTAATGACTGATAGAAGCAGTGGTGCGAAATTGCCTCCAAGCACATCACGTCCGCCCCCGGAACCCTCCATTGCTTCAGCCCCTCCGTGTGAACTTTGACGGCGGGAAAAGCTCCCGCAACGTTCGCCTGAAGGTTTTCATCATGTTCTTCTGAGCAGGCTCCAGATAACGCCCATGCTGCATGACTTGTGCGGTGGGAAGCGTTCGCCCACGCTGAGGGGGATCTGCATCTCGTCTGGCGTTGGCTTGCAACCGTAAGGTCCGTTCATGTGTCTGACATAACCGTAAATCCCCGAATAGGGTGCCTTTTCTCCAGTTTTGTATTCTGTCATCCGTCACCTTGCCAGGGAGAAATCACCGACTACTTATCCGTTTCATAAAATTCTCGAAATAGAATAAAAGCCGAGCCGAAGCGTACGCTATCGTGTACGAGGGGACGCGCGGTTCGATACAATTCCTTGCTCTTGGGGTAGCCGAAAGTGGTGGAGAAGCTTGGCATCCATATGTTAGCTGTTTGGAAGGCGAGTTCTGGATGGCGTCGTGGGGAAGATGTCCTGTCGTTGGTCCCGAACTTTCTTCGAAACGCGCGTTCTGGTCGCACGAAAGGTCTGGTTGAACGCGAGGATTCGGTTACGTTTTGGTAATACGCCTAGAGTCCGTCCTCCTATGCCGATGTTTCTTGAGTGCGGCCTCAAGGCGCTTGAGTTTTCTAGGAGCCACGTAGATGTAATCTGCCATAGCGCGGAACAAGTCGCCAAGTATCCAGGCGTCGTGCATTGAGATTGTCTTGTCGTCCGCATGGGCACCGGAGTTTCGCATGTCTCTGATGGCGTGCGCGATCTCGACGAATCTTGGGGGGAGCGTGCCTCGCTTGGCAAGGTTCTCGATCTGATGGTAGAGCTTTTCGCCCTCAGCTTCTTGGTCATGCATCATGAATTCCAAGGCGCGTCCAACGAGCACCACGTAGGCCGCCTGCGAAACGGAGGAGACGCGTGTTGCTTGCGCGTAGGCGTCCCGAATCTTTGCCGGAACATCCTCTGCGAGCTGGTTCGGTCCGGGAAATAATTGATTCATGTCCTCCCAGTTGTCTCCGATAGCGGAGAAAAGAGATCCCCTTTCGCAGCCCGCGCATGCCACCAGGATTAGCGTAATGGGCAAGTCCACTGGTCGGCTGGCATGGTCATACCATGTGTCGATGAAAGAGTGTTGCTTCAGAACCTCATAGCGCGTCCTATTGTGACAATGAGGACAATCAAACTTCGAAATGACCTTTACGTTGTGGGCCATGGCTGCTCGTGCCATATAGGTTCAGCCGGTCATCAAGGCAGCGGAAGTCTCTTCGGGAGCCCAACCTTGGAGATTGGGACTTCTTTGTCTTCTCACATAGTCTGCGGTTCCCTGTCTCGGACCGAAATGTGCGCCGGTGGCGAGATTGGTGATGATCCCGCCGGAGACGTTCATGCCGAGTCCCAAGCGATCCGATCTATTTTGATGTGGTAACGAGGTGGAACCACTCCTGGCCCCTGCGCTCGGCGAGGCCATTTTCTCTACTTCGTTTGTGTTTAGATCCCGAATCGCGCCTAGGAACCGCCGTTGGTACCGCAAACAAATCGGTCAAAGTCACTGTAATTGTCGGCATTGTATACGGATAACTTCTCCTCGCCTTTCGTGTCGAGGTCGGCGAGTATCGCTTCGGTCTCGTCTTCTATTACCGGCGTGGGGAGGTTCGTTATGAGATAGCCGCAAGCAACCGGGACGTCCAGTTTCTCGTACCTGCCGATGGCGTCCCAAAGGGCGTTCAAGTCCTTTTCAAAGTTCGATATCTGTGTCCGGGTGGGCGTGTCGAGTTGGTACATTTTCGCTTCCACGATCGAATAGCCCGGCACGTCTTCGTCGTGGAAGAGCAGGTCTTTTTCCGAGTCATTTCGTTCGCCTTTCACGTAGCAGCCTGTCGCCCATTCGTGCTCGCTCCGGGCAAGTGTGGCAGCGACTGTAGTACCAATGGCGCCGTCCTTGGCGAAGATTGTGTTCGAGAGCGGTGCCGAAACGTGGTAATACGTACCGACGTGCATGGTCTGCCGACAGGCCGGACACGCGATCGTGGGCGTCTCGTGGCTCCCCACAATCAATTGCGAGTGGGGTTGGTGGACACATCGCGAACACCATGCTACGGTGAGCGCTGGCCTGAAGACCCGCAGCGATGTCGCGAGGCTTTCGAATGTGGATGTGAATTCCGCCCGGGGGAGACCTGCCTGCTTCTCCAGGGCCTCTTGCTGCAGGCGTCCCGCCTCCACTATTCCGCCTTTGGCCTGGCTTACGGAGTCCAGGGCCATGGGAAGGGCCAGGTCGTTGGAATGCTTCAGGGCAGTGTGAATGAATCCGGCGAGCTTGTTCTTTTCAAGCATCTCCGAGGCTTGTTCGGTGATGAAACGCCTGGCGGCCTTTGCTTGGAATTCCTCCTCGTTCACGGCGTCTATCTTGCCGCGTTGGCTGTCGGCGTGGGCTTTGAGACGTCTCGTCAGTCCGCTAAAGAGCTCGGTTAGGCTTGGAATAGACCGTTTCAGAACGGTTCTCGTGTTTGCTTCCAGCCTGGCCTGGGCTCGTTCCATCTCGGTCTTCAGCGGTTGGGCGCTGACGGTCGGGTCGGTTTCGAAATAGATCGCACCAAGTGGCATCCCTTGGATGGGCAGGAAGAGGCCGCGCGGGACCCATAACAATCGTCTTGCCCTTGAATCAGTGCGGAGGCGGTTGAAGAGCGCGACTGCGTCGGCTTGTTCATGCATCTCGGCAAAGAGGCGCTTCATCTCCTGGTCGGAAATGAGGCCAAGTTTGCGACCATCGCGTGTCTTGAGATGAGTCAGTTCGCGCCAGGGATACGAGATGGCGAATTCGTCGTCCTCCGTACCAGTCGTAACCATGATTCCACAAAGTCCTTCACAGACATGGCCTTTTTGGCGCGGCTAGGGGCATCGCCGCGCTCCTAGAAGCCTTCACATTCCATTGAGATTGTTCCAAAATCTTGGGTGCGGAGCCAGGCGCCTGTCACATGAGAGGGTCGTCACCTTTGCCAATGAGGACGAGTTGCGTCGAACGCCTTCCGTCTTCGACGATTTCGCCGGCGCGTCGTAGTTCGCGCACAGCAGCTAGGCGGCCGAATCTTGATGGGAGGCGGGGGAGGATGTCCTGTTCCAGTGTCAGGAGATCAATCTTTTTCGTACGCAGTTCGGCAAGGAATCTGTCTCGATCGCGGAGTTTCGCCAGCCCGTGACGGGTCGTGACGACGGCCATGCGGATCCGTTCTACCCCTCGTGCTGAGAGGGGTTCCCGCATGGCCGTCGCTTTGCGCGCAACCTCTTCGGCGACAGATTTGTCGCCGTGTGCGGTGGGCGAGAGCGTGCATTCGGCGACTAGCGCCTCCTTTGTCGATTCGTTGATGGCAACGATATCGATCTCCATTGGAGTCCCTAGAACAGTCGCCTCATCATAGGAAACGTGGACCTCGCCAAACCCAATCTGTTCGAAATACAACTTTGCCGCAAGTTCGAGGAAGACGCCGAGAAGTTCTGAGGCCTGCGATTCGAGTTCTCGAACGCGAACGCGAACATAATCCGTGGGGGCCAATTCTTCTCGCATCCGGCCGCGGTTTCCGTATTTCCTCGTCCATTCGGCCTTGAAGAAACCCGTTAGGTCTTCGAGCGTCACGTTGCTTGTTGTGACGTTCACGTCGTGGGCATACCGAGTCAAGGCGTGTTCCACTTCCTGGAGTTCGGAGTTGGCGAAGCCACTGGCCGGACTTCCCACCTTAGTGAATATGAGCCAGCCAGAGTAGTCGCTGATCGAGGTTCGGCGTTCGAGGAGTACGCCGAAGCTGTACCAACCGTCGTCTGCATGATGGAACCGAAGTATCTCGACTTTGTCCGGGTTGTCGTTCCCACGCTTGACAACGATCTCACCTATGAGGAGCGATACGACGGAGGACGCACCCGAGAAGATCTTGTGATGTCCAGAGTCAATCACTTCGAATTGATGCCAAATCATGGCCTCCCGAATCTTGTCGTGTAAGGTTAATTGAGGCGAGCCGCTGGGTCTCAGCAGATCCGGAAACAAGGCTTTGGCCGCCGCTGCTTGCACGAGAAAGACATCAGACAGAATAGGATCCCAACCGACTTCTCGGTCCATCCGGTCGACGCATTCTGAGCGAACCCGAGCGTTGAGTGAGTCGAACTTTTCCCAAGAGGTCGCGTCAAGCGTGGCCTTGACGATTGGCGCGTTCGTATCGCCCAGTAGCGTTGACCAAAGGTACCCGCATCCGGCCGCATATCCAATAAGGATCGTTTTTTCGGTCTTCGGGTGTTGTCTCAGGCGTGTGGGGGAGTCCGTCATTGCTGCCTCGAACCTGTGGAGGTCGTGTCCGATGTCCCACACCCAGAACCGTGCCGAATAGTTGGTCAGATCTTCGAGGGTCACGTTTGGGGCCTTCGTCCGGTCGATTGCGCCGCACGCGTAGAGGACTTTTCGCAACGGCCCGGTGAAAATCTTCTCAATCTCTCCAAGGGCCTCCTCAAGGTCGGCATAGTTCTTGCTTGACGCGATGCGCGTGAAGATTCGATGCAGATTCTTGTATGCAATAGCTTTTTCACACGTGGGCGGCATCTTTTCGGGGTCGAGGCCCACAAAGAATGCGCGGTGGGTTTTCCAGTCTTGTTGCAAGCCCAAGAAATCGTCATGCGTAAAACTCGAGAGATAGCGGCCCATCATACGGCGGGCGACGTCGCGGTATCCGACGAAGCATTCGTCAGGCCTTCGGTTGTGATGGGCCAGAAACTTCTTGAACGTCGAAACGTCCTTGAGAGACGTGACGATGGGGATTATCCAGAAGGTGTCAGGGAACCTACTGGGTGGGGTAAGACTGGAGCCCTCATCAATCGGCGCAGTCGTTAGCTCCTTCATGGGTCCCTACTAACGTCCTAAGGATTTAAGGGCGAGGGTCGCCGTACCTGGATTGTCCGAATCCACCTCATGAAGGCGATGCTTCATGTAGAGTCGAGGGGATGTCTACGGATCGGGCATCGCAAAAGACATCGTTGCTGTCAAGGCACCCAGGTTTCGCGGTGTTACGGGAAGCCGCGTGGACAACGACGCCAAGTTCCAATAACGCCCCTCAAAACCATGATCGTCGATCACGAGCGTCTGGGTTGGTTACCGGGATGACCGGATGGGCGGAAACTAGCCTCCTTCCATGTCAGGTGGTTTGCGATTCCGCGGTCCTACAAGGGTTGTATGGGCATGGTAATCTAGGGTGCAGCAAAGGGCAAGGCGCCGCGTCTCATCCTAGGAACGTTCTGGACCAAGCTGTCATCGTCGCGGGGGCCAATGGTAATTTGCAGTATTGGTTCGTGAGTACCATGATCTCTTCCGAGTATGGGGGCCTGGTTGCGCGTCGGGCGTAGTTTTGGCCTTCGACGTGGAGGAACTTGTTCTCGGGGGAGAAATCTAGGATTTCGTTTCGGAGGATCACGGATAGGACGTGGGGGTATTCGGCCACCGCTTCGCCGAGTTCTCGAAGGTTTGTGGCCCGTTCTCCCATTTCGTCGTCCCACGGGAAGAAGTTGAATGGGACGCTTATGACGATTGCTCCGGGCGTGTTCGTCGGGAGCTGTCCTTGTTCGTTTCGAATTTTCGTCTTAACTCGTCTTGTCGTGTCCGGCGTGGTCGGAGGGCCTGAAAACCCCTGGAGCTTATTGTCCTCCTTCCAATCCTGAAGGAATTGGGAGTCACTGCGTGGCGCGACACCAAGTTGGAGAACATCGGGAACGTTCACGATTTCGGTTCTACCGGTTTTTGTCGCAGTCGCAACCGCCTTTTGTGTTCGTCGAACCAATTCTTGGAGCAAAGGTTTGGATGGCGTTCGAAGCATGCGTCCGGCGAATTCAATTCCGGGTTTTCCCCCAACGAGGCGGATCAATTCGTCGAAGGCGGCATATGCGCGCTTCTCCGCTATGCTTGCTCCCAATGCCGCGAGTTCTACGTGGATTTGGTCGTTGGTTTCTTGGTTGGTTATGACGAGATCCGGTACTCTTGGTCCTCCGTTGATGACGACCGGTGGGTCAAATTCGATTTTGAAGCCCTTGGCAACGAGGCGCGCGGCAATCTGGCTTACATCCCATCCCTCCTGCCACTTTTCGGGGGTTCGAAGACGTTTTGTGACCGTGTGGAACCGCGGCGCATCCTGGATGACGCGGAGGTCTTCTGCGAGTTGGGCGAGAACGATTCGTGTCCACGGTGCGAGGTTCGTGACGAAGTCACGCAGGGGATGACGGATCTTCCAGATGTCGTTTCCGAAAAGTTTGTCAAAGTCATCAAATGCGCGTCGTGCGGCTTCCCGTTGGTACTTCGTCAAACCCGTCATGGTGCTAGCGTGGTCCGCCAATCCCTCCCAGGTGAGTTCATGTGGCAACGGCCTGGTGAGCTGTTCGGTCACTGCTGGCCGAAGGCAATGCGTAGCATTATGGCTTTCCCCATCACCCCCAATGTTCTCATGGACTTGGCTTTGAGACCTCTTTGCCTTCTCACGTAGTGTCGGGTTTCCCTGTCTCAAACCGGTAGGCGAGCCACGCTCCCGCGCGCGTCTCGACGAATATGGCCACCTGTATCGTCGTGGGCTCTCCGGACTGTGCGAAGTGGCTGGCTCCGGCTTGAAGGACCCTGTTCATCGTCACGTCGTCGGCGACCACGAACCTCGCCTCGGCCTGGAGTTCGAGGGACTTGCGGAGATTCTCTAGGACTTGTTCGTCGCGGTTGCTTCCAGTTTCCACTTCTATGGCCTTTTCGCGTCCGTCTTCCAAGTACAGAATGTCAAACCTTGGATCTGGCACCCTCTCGATCCCGAGCAGCCTCGTTACTTCATCCACCATCGCCTTGTGGTCTCCTTTGGCGCGGTGTATTCGATCCGGCGCTCGCCCGTTTCGCATCGTGTAGGCTTCCACGCCCCACGGTCGCAGGTAATAGATGCTTGGCGGCCTTCCTTGGCCCGTATGGGCTTTCGCGTAGGCTACGAGTCCGAGTCCGATGAGTCTCGTAAGGCTCGCTCCTGCGGCGTTCTGGCTTCGCTTGAGAAGCATCCGGATGGCCCTAGGGTTGATTGCCTTGGATTCGGCTATCGCGTTGAATACGGCCCAATCGCGCCCCGTGAGGCGTGATAGGCGTTTCTCCAGTTCTGCCCGTTCCGCGTAGTTCAGGTGTCGTTGGGATGGGTTTGGGACCCCTTGGGACAGGGCGTCGTCCCTAACCACTGACCGCGCGACCTCGGGGATTTGGGCGAGGTTCAGGCCATCGGTTCGGACGAGGGCTTGCCCGGTCCGAAGGCCTGTCACCAATCCCTCCGCCCCGTCATTTTGCCGGAGGAGGGTGTTGGCCAGATTCACGTCCTGGGGTCGGACCAGGCGGTGGATGATGAAGGTGTTGACGTTGGCGAGGGCGTGCTTGCTCAACTCGCTCGGCAACTGGGTCACGAAGACGAGCCCGACGCCGAGGTAGCGTATCTCTCGACATGTCGTCGTGAGGACGGACGTGGATTCTTGACCCATGGCGAGGAGATGTTGGGCTTCTTCGAAGACGATCAAGTGCCGGAGCGCGTCGGTCGGTCCCCGTTCGAGTTTGTGTCGAATCTTTTGGAGTAGGACGCTCACGAGTAGGGCAGCGCCGGCATGGTCCCCAAGGCCGTCGAGTTCGACGATGGTTACGCCTTCGATTAGCGTTTCGAGTGCGATTCCCTCTCGTACGCAGAACGCTTGCCGCGTCGACCCAATCATGAGTGACCGGAGAACGCGCAGGGCCGACGAGCTCCACCCAGCCTCGCGACCCATCGTGGGCCGCTTCTCCAATGCTTCAATCAAGTCGCCCATGTGTGGGTAGTTGACGCTGCCATCGTAGATGCCGCGTTCCTGATAGAGTTTGTCCAACGTCTCGGCGACGATGTCTTTGCTCCCCACGGCTGGGACGTACCTGTTGATGACTTCGCTGAAGATGCTGCTGAACTCCTTCACCCACTGGGCGGGCGCGCCCACGGGTTTCAACAAGTTGTGCGTCAAAAGGTTCCGACCCGAGAATCCCAGGACTCTTGCCCCACTCGTCGCGTGTAACGAGCGGTATTCTTTCTTCACGTCGAAGACGAGGACGCCCTTGACGTGGGGCTGGGCCTCCTGAATTAGTCGGAAGACGGTGTTCGTTTTTCCAGCGCCCGTCGTTCCAGCCACAAGCGCGTGCTGATTTAGCGCTTGAAGCGTGACGAATGCTGGTCCAAGTGGTTTTCCATTGATCGGGCTCAGGATATCGCCGAGGCGGATCGCCGCATCCAGCGGTGGCCCCGACACTTCCCCAATTGAAGACGCGCTGTCGGCGACCGGCAGGTCGGGAAATAGTGGAAGCGAGAACCGCGTCAGGATCCGTGGCCGAAGCGCCCGGCCACTGGCCAACCCTTCGAAAGCCTCGACGCCTATCTCTTCTGTTTCTCGAAAGAACTGCCGGACGACGTGGATTGCGGGTCGCTCGGTGGCCACGGCGAAGCTCGTCACTC
Organism: Euryarchaeota archaeon; assembly: GCA_016207515.1. NCBI lineage: Archaea > Methanobacteriati > Methanobacteriota > Methanobacteriota archaeon. Next base: position 11,274 of record JACQPN010000008.1, read on the forward strand.
GGCCCCGGTCTTGGACGAGCAAGCGCATTCTCGCCCGCACTCCCAATTGAAGTAGGGTCATACACGCCTCGGGTAGGCGATCGTTCGCGTAGACGCACGAATACGCGTAGCGAAGTCGGGCCGGAGGCGGGGAGCCGGGCTTTGAATGCACAACATAGTCGGCCGAGAGGACCTCGCGCGCGCGTTGAAGGATGCGTCCGTTTCGTTCCCGTCCGAATAGTCCTTGGCGCCACGCGTCGAGGTAGACGCGTGGGACGCCGTCGAGGTCAATGGTGAGTAGCCAGTCGGCGGGTATCCATGGTACCCGGTGGCGTCCATCCCTCGGCGCGTACGCGAGGAGGTTAATCTGTTCCGCCAAGGTTTCCACCAAACCTCGCAAGGACAGTGATGACGAGGATGATGACTGCGATGACTATGATGAGGCTTCGCCAGAGGTTCTCAATGTTGAAGGTGAAGGCGAAGATGAAGTAGGTCAAGATGAGGATGAGGAAGATTGTGAGGAGTTGTACGTGCTTCGAGTAGTCAGCCACGTGGTCGCCTCCACTCCGTCCGCCACGCATACTCCGCGTGATAGGCGAGGACGACGCCTACGAGCAATTTGATTACCACGATTACGACAAGGATGGCCCCTCCGGTAGACATCCAGAGGTCCTCCATCTTGAGCATGAAGGCGGCGATGAAGAGCACGATCAGTGCCACGAGAACGAAGATGACGATTTTCGTGGGGTCGTCCACGTCCGTCAAGGCGTCGCCCCCGTCGGCTGCAGGTGTTCCCTGTTGAGGATCCAGACTAGGAGCGAGCTGAGGAGTAGTACGCCCACGAAGGGAAGGACCAGCGAGGCGAGGAGAAGGGCAGTGTAGAGCCATGTGTGCCGGGCCCGTACTACCGTAGCTCCAAGAACCAGAAGGACGACAGTAAGGAGGTTGATGATCGTCTTGGCGATATACACGACTGCGGCGACTATGGCGCCCCGCTGCATATTTCACACTCGGGATTCTTCTCAAGGTTGTTGGTGTAGAACTGGCCCCTCTGGAGGTCAATGAAGACATGCCCTTTGACGCCGCTTCCATGGGCGACCTTGACGATTTGGATGGCCTGTACGTTGGCGACGACGGCCGCCGTCACGTAGGTGGAGGGAATCGGGTCTTGCGAGCAAGAGGCCTTTTTTGGCGCTACGGGAAGGATGGGGTGGCACGCGAGGCATGCGCCGTTTCCCGGTCGCACCGTCGTTACCGTCCCCTGGAACCGGTTGATGCCGGCGTCCACGAGGATGTTTCCCGTCGTTACGCCGAGGAAGTTGGCATAGTGGCGGGTGGCTATGTTGTCGACACCGCTGCAGAGTATGGTTCCTTTCAGGTCGGCCGTGACGTTCTCAAGCCTGCCGATAAAGGTCTTGATGTTGATTGACGGGTCGATTTTCCGGAGGCGTTCGGCGAGCGCAATTACCTTGGGTTTTCCGATGTCGGAATGGTCGTAGAGTTGGTTTTCAAGGTTGTGTTCTTCGAGCGTGTCGGGGTCGATGAGGGTGAGCTCACCAACCCCGAGACGCGCGAGCGCCGCGGCAAGTTGGGAACCGAGGGCGCCGCATCCGATTATCGCCACTCGAAGGGCGCGGACCGCGTACTGGTTCCATCCTTCGATTAGCGTTTGTCGTTCGTGGCGCATTACTTTCTCGCTCCTATCCGGTGCGGCAGGATCATGCCCTTTCCGTGTTCCACGCGGAAGCATCCGAGTCCGACGCCGTCCTTCGTGAACGGGTCGACCACCACGGCCACAAAATCCGCGAAGAGCTGCTGTCCTTGGTGCGTGTGGCGGACATCCAGTCCGCTGAGGAAGACGCCGAAGGTCGGGTGTCCGTGCCACCATCCGACGGTTGACTGCTTCTTGCGGCAGAGTCGCCTCGCTCTCTCGTAGTCGTTCGCGTCCAGTTGGATCGTCGTAGCTTCACCGTTTCTGCGAGATCGGGTCGCGTGTTCCACGTAGAGTTTTGAGCCGGTGGCTCTTCCGATTAGCAGTCCTCCCGTTTCTCTGCCCGTCGCGACGGCTTGCCAGTAGGTGAGTGTGGCCAGTACGCGAGGGTGGATGACGACCGTGGAGGTCTGGGGCGCTTTCGCCCGCATCATGCCCCCTCTCCGTAGAGGAGTTTGCGGGCGAGAGTGAGCGGGTCGAGTGTGGGCATCTCGACGACTTCGGAGGCGAGCGGTTCGACGGCGCGGTTCCGGCGGATGTAACCCTCGACGTACTCGTTGGGAACGTACCCGGACTTGTAGTCGGGGAACTCCAGGAGCCATTCGATTTCGTCCCAGACGCTCGGGATGTTGTTCATGGGGGTCCAGGCGGTGAGGAGATGGTTGAGGCAGACGTAACCGCTCTCCGAGATGTTGGGGTGGCGCGGTTTTGGCTTGGTGAAGAAACGGGGGATGGGGGGTGTTGCGGGGTAGCTCGGCGGGAGTTCGATCATCAAGTCGAACGTTTGTTGGCGCCACTTGCCCTTGCCGCGCATCGTGCCGCGCCAGAGCAGCGGTGTTATGGGGCGGAGGGGGATTCCGGCCTGTTGGATGCGCCTCGCTTCATTGGCGATGCGATTCCTTGTCATGCTGGTGAGAAAAAAATTGGGGGACGCGCCCCCAATCGGGTTGGCGGGCATGCACTTGAGCACTTCGCCCGCTGAGATGCCGAGTTCCTGCACGGTCTTGTTGAGGGGGATTTCCTTCCCATGGCGCACGAGGCTGATCGCGTTGGGGTCGATTGCTTGCCCTTGACCGACCATCTCGCGCACCTTCATCATCGTGTAGTGCGGTTCCACCTCAAGCTTCATCGGCGTTGCCGTGCCGACCATGCTACTTATTCCTATTTCCATCATGTCTGTTCACCTGTTGGCCCGCGAGGGCCACGCGATGATTGGCCGCTCAACCAACATATTATTTTTCGGGCCCCCCTAGATTTCGAAGAAGGAAATGGCGCAAACATCGAGTGTCGTTGGCAGGCCGATTACTGTTGGAAATTCGGGCCGATTCTTTCAGGAAAAGAGGAGACGGCCCCCGTTTCCGGGGGCCTCGGGTTGGGACTGAAAAGGGGTGAAGCCACCTTTTGTCGATTCACCCCTCTCGTTTACTTCATGGACGCTGGTTCGAGTCCACGCGGGGCCGTCACGAGCGGACGCGAATGACGGCAAGCGGACGGAGCGTGAGCGGAGTCCGCGCAGCCCGCGAGCGCGTGGAGCGCTCGCGAGCTCAAACGACGGCGACGTGACGAAACGTCTGCGCAGTCATCGAAGCCCGAGGCTTGGCCCAAGCAGACCATCATCCTCTGGCGAAAAGCCGCGTGTACGTACGTATACATACCATGAGGTCCTAGGGCCCGGCCAACACCGTCTGCCAATAGTAGACGATGTACGTCCCGACGACGATCAACACGACACCCGTCACCTTACTCAAGAACGGTTGGAGAGCGCGGATCCGTTCCCTCGTGATGCCCTTGCCGAACGAGAGGGAGACGGTTGTCGCGAGCATGAGAGCGCCCATCCCCAAGCCGTAGGAGACGAACGTCGCGACGCCTGTGAGCGCTCCGCCGCTTGCAATCGCGGAACCTAGGGGTACGAGGAGGAGCGGGAGGTTGCACCCCAACGCGACGACACCATAACCGAGGCCGAATACGTAGAAGCTCTTCGGGGTCTTCCCCCTAGGCGCGCCGACCGAGGCCATGAATGACGGGAACCTCCCGGCGAGGGAGACCACCCCAGCGAGGATCAGGGTCACGCCGACCGCTTGGACTGCGAGTCCGATGTTCGTGAGCGTGAGAAGCCCGGTCGTGAGGAAGACGAGTGGGATGCCGATGAGCGTGAAGATCGTCAATATCCCTAGCACGTTGGCACCCGCGAACGCGATGGAACGGCGAAGTCCCTGCGGGTCGAGTCCGCGTAATCCGAGCGCGAGTGTCACCGCGCCGACGCCGAGCAACGCCACTTGGAGGACACCAAGTTCAGACTCGCCGGTGAGGACCTGGAACGAGGAGGCGATGCCAAGGGCGAAAAGGATGGCGCCCGCCACGAATGCGGCGACCCCGAGGTTCGAGGCGGCCGGCTTCGATTGCCCCGTGTCGGCGGAGAGGTAGTAAGAGACGTACGCCGGGAGCATCGCGATGCAACAAGGCGAGAAGAAGCTCAGGGCACCGGCGACGAAGGCCCAGAAGAAGAACAGTTCGTCAGCCAAGGCTCCTCCCGAGGGCCCCGGAAACGATCTCCGAGAGCTTCTCCTGCGTCGTGATGCCGGTGTTCCTGTAGATTATCTTCCCCGTCGCGTCGACAATGAAGAGTGTCGGCAAGGCGAGCGGTTGGTAACGTGGGCCGACGCCCGTGTTAGGGTTGTCGTAGGCGAACGTCCAATTCGCCCCGAATTCCGACTTGAACTGCCGGATCTCGTCGATGCTGTTCGCGCCGAGGCCGGGAAAGCGCGTCCCCGTGTCAACGCTGACCAGCAGGAATTCCCGGGATCCGTTGAACTCGTCGTGAAGCGCCACAAGGTGAGGCATCTCTTCCCGGCACGGCGGGCAGTTGACTCCCATGATGTCCAGGACGAAAACGCGTGAGACCGTGTCGCTCCTCGCAAGTCCCACCCCGTCTATCGTCGTCACGGCGAAGTCAGGCGCCTTCTTCCCGAGCGTAAGCCCCTCGTCCGACGCAGGCTCGCCGAGGCATCCGCTGACGAGCGTCAGCGCCACGAGGAGCAAGACCCCAGGATTGGTCGTCGTCACGCTCCTCCGTAGTCGCTTGTCCCATGTGGGCTTTTTGGTCGTACGACACCGGCCCACGCGGCGCGGCGGGTCATCCAAGGGTCCACTTTGGTGTCCGCAACGCTTGCGCGGCCCTACATCTCCAGCTGAAGCGAGGGAAGTGGTTTTTTACGTTGAATCCCCTGCCACACGCGTGTCGAAGCCGCGACGCGAAGAGGCGGGGGAAGCCATCAGCGCCGACACCGTGAGGCACGTGGCCGCGATCGCGCGCCTACGCCTTTCCGACGATGAGGTGGAACGTCTCAAACGCGAGGCCCAGCTCATCCTCGCCCACTTCGACGCCGTCAAGGACACGCCCCCGGGAGAGGAAGAGGGATCCACGAGGCCAGCGCCGCCTTTTCGCGATGACGTCCCCCGCGGCCCGGACCGGCCTTCCGTCAACGAGATGGTGGAGACGTTCAAGAAGAAGAAGGACCGCCGCTTGATGGTGCCTCGGGGATTATGATGAAGACGAAGGCGCTCGTCGAGGACCTGCGAAGAGCCTGGGGAAATTCGCACGCGATGCGAAGACTCGCCGAATCCCGCGCCGACCGGCTGAACGCGTTCATCACTACCGCGGATGCCGCCCGCTTGGAGGCACCGGCTGACAACATGGGGCGGCTCGCCGGGCTCGCCATCGGGGTCAAGGACAATATCGCGGTGCGCGGGATGCGCATGACTTGCGCTTCGGCGATGTTGTCGGACTACGTGGCGCCTTATGATGCGACCGTCGTTGAACGGATCGTCCTCGAAGGCGGCAGGATCGTGGGGAAGACTAACTTGGACGAATTCGCGTGCGGGTCGAGCGGCGAATCGTCGCATTTCGGGCCGACTTTGAACCCCATCGACGTGACCCGTGTTCCCGGCGGGTCTTCCTCCGGTAGCGGCGCCGCGGTAGCTGGTGGACTCGTCGACATCGCGGTCGGAAGCGACACGGGGGGAAGTGTGCGCTGCCCCGCGGCGTTTTGCGGCGTGGTCGCGATGAAACCGTCGTACGGTCTCGTTTCGCGCTACGGCCTTGCCGACATGTGCATGAGCCTCGAAGGCCCAGCCCCGATGGCGCCCGACGTCTACGGTTGCGCCTTGTTGCTTTCCGTGATGGCGGGACGCGACGAGCGTGACCTCATTACCTCTGACGCGGTCGCTTCCGATTTCACGACGGATCTCGACGCCTTGGACCTCGACGGGTTCCGTATAGGGCTTCCCATTGAGTTCTTCGACGGGGTCGAGCCGGAGATCGTGGAGAACGTGAGGAGCGCGGCGGACCGGTTCGCCTCGAAAGGCGCTATCGTGACGGACGTATCGATCCCGGCCTCGAAAAAGAGCCTTGCGGCCTACTATCTTCTCACGTACTCTGAGTTCGCCTCCGCCATGCAGCGCTACGACGGATTCCGTTATGGTGTCCGAGGCGACGGGAAAAGCCCTTCGGAAGCGGCAGGTGCTTCGCGCTCGGTCTTCGGGCGCGAGGTGAAACGACGAATCCTCCTGGGGACATATGTCACGATGCGGGAACACCGGGATTCCTGGTACACGGCTGCCCTTAACGCCCGTCGACTCGTCCGCCGCGACTTCGCGAAGGCCCTCGCCGAGGTGGACGTCCTATTCGCCCCCACGATGCCTTTCCCCGCTTTCAAGCTTGGAAGCCGCATCGAGGACCCGGTCAAGATGTACGCGGCCGACGTCCTCACCGTCTCAGCCAACCTCGCAGGAAGCCCCGCCGGTTCCGTGCCTCTTGGCGGGAACGGACTCCCCACCGGTCTTCAGGTGATGGGCAGGCCGGGCGACGACCGGCTCGTGTTGCAGACCATGAGGAAGTGGGAGACGCTACGATGAGCGCGCCTCGTGGACGCCTCTCGAAGGCCCCGGGACGTGGTCTTCCATGAAGATCGGCCTCGAGGTCCACGCCTATCCCCGCACAAAGTCGAAGATGTTCTGCAATTGCCCGAGCGAAGGTGCCGGCGAAGCCAACGAGAACCTGTGCCCGACGTGCCTTGGGCTTCCGGGCGCCAAACCCCTCGGCGTGAACCGCCAAGCCATCGAGACGGGCCTCGCAGTGGCAAAGACGCTTGGCTGCACCATCCTCGCCGACCGTAGGATCAACGTCTACCGGAAACACTACTTCTACCCCGACCTTCCGTCGAATTACCAACGTACGACCGACCCGTTCACCGTCGGGGGGACGCTCAACGGGTCAGTTCTCCGGGAGATCCATTGGGAAGAGGACCCCGGCGCTTACGACCTCAAGACGGGTGAAGTGGATTTCAACCGCTCCGGGATGCCGCTTCTCGAGATCGTGACGGAGCCCGACATCCCGTCCCCGGCGGCGGCACGGCACTGCATCCAGGAGCTTCGCCTCGTCTTCGATTACCTAGGCGCTGCGAGGGCCGGGGCCGCCCTGAAGGCGGACGCCAACGTGAGCGTAGGCGAGGAACGCGTCGAGGTCAAGAACATCAACTCCCCCCACAACGTCGAGGCCGCGCTTGAACACGAGATCGAGCGGCAGACGCGTCTCATCGCCAGAGGCGAACGGATACGCCGGGAGACACGCCATTTCGATGAGGCGACCGGGACCACGGTGCCTCTACGCGTCAAGGAGTCCGAGGACGACTACAGGTTCATCTTCGACCCCGACATCCCGAGCATCACCCTCGACAGCGCCTACGTCGACAAGGTGCTGGCTTTTCTCCCCGAGGACCCGTTCGTGATGCGCGAGAGGTTGGTGCGCGAGACCGGACAACCCATGGAAGTGGTCTCCGCCGTCCTATCCGACCGGGCCCTCACCGAGGCGCTACGCAGCAACCTCAAGATAGACGGCAAGTTGGTCCCCGATTTCTACATCCGCGAGATCCGATCCGAACTCGCCTACCGGTCAAGGAGCTTCCAGGATTCACCGCTCGAAGCGGAAGGCCTCGCTCGCCTCATCTTCGCCCTCAAAGGCGGAGCGATCACGCGAAAGGCCGCAGTCAACGTCCTACGCGAATGGCTCGACCAGGGCGACCTCGACGCACCGCTCACACGCGAACTTGCAGCCACGGTCCCATCGACGGAACTCGAGGCGGCTACCACGACCGCCGTTTCGGAGAACCCGAAGGCCGTCGCCGATTTCGTCGCAGGAAAGGAGAACGCGATGAATTTCGTCGTGGGCACGGTCATGAAGAGGCTGAAGGGGCGGGCAAGGCCGGATGACGTGCGTGCGGCCGTCATGAAAGCGATAGAGAAGAGGCAGCCATGACGGACCGGGAAAACTGGATCACGGGGGCACGGGGCCCGTCCGGATGCCTGCAGACAACGGAGACAGGGGATCTACAGGGGCCGTCGGTGGTATCCGTTGACCGTTAAGGTGCTTCGCAAGCCTGCCGCGGAGTCGTCCGTGGAATTCCTCCGGAAGGAACTTCTCCGCTCGTTCGTACAAGTGGTGGGGAGGTGCCGCATCGATTACGAGGGCCGCGCCAACTCCACTTTGGAGCTTGGCGAAAGACTCGCGTTCTTCAAGCCCGACGGCACGCTCATCGTCCACACTGGAAGCGGCCTCAAGCCCGTGAACTGGCAGCCACCGGGCGCGAGTTTCCAGGCGGACGTCGAGGAATCCTCGCTGGTCGTCACGTCGACGCGCACGCGCCCCAAAGAGCTCGTACGACTGCGGTTCGAATCCGTGGACCTCATCGCCTCGTTTCGCCTTCGGGACGCAAGCGACCTCGAGATCACGGGCACGGAGGACGACCTTCAGGAATACCTGGCGAGGAATCCCGACGCCGTGGAGCCGGGCTTCAGGATGATCCGTCGCGAGAAACGAAGCGCGAGAGGCCCCATGGACATCTACGCCGAGGACTCTCGCGGTAGGCGCGTCATTGTGGAGGTGAAGCGCGGGGCCGCGGGCCTAAAGGAGGTCGAACAACTGCGCCGTTACGTCGAACGTGAAAGAGCGGCGCGAAGCGTCGACGTGCGGGGGATACTCGTCGCGGCATCGGTGTCGCCGAAGGCAAGACGATTCCTTGAGGACCTCAAACTCGAATGGAAGGAGCTCGCCTGGCGCGACCTCCTGGGAAAACGCGGGTCGGCGCGTCCCGCCGGACAGGCACCCCTCTGGGCCTTCCAAGTGGATGCCAAGGAAGCCACGTATGCCAAGGCGCCGGACCGGCGACGAAAGCCTCGCGCTTCAGAATAGGTGGTCTTCCACCGCTCGAACACCTTCCCCCGGCGCGCTGTCGATGACTTGCTCCTTGGAAAGGCCCCATGTCGTCCTCGCCCTTCTCACGACGTCCGGCGCGTGTTCGGCGGGCGTGAGAAGGTGAAGGTTCGGGCCCGCGTCAATGGTGAACCAGACCGGTATCCCCTCGTCTCGCCAACTTCGAACGTCACGGATGCCGCGCACCGTCTCCCCCGTCCAGTAGAGGACCGAGGGGTCGGAGGTCATCATCACGGAGTGCATGAAGAGCGCGTCGCGCTCGGCGAGGTCGCCGATCGATCCCAGGTCCTTCGTGAGGATCGCTTCCTTCATCCTCGGCAAGGCATCGTTCACCCACTTTAGGCGCGTCCCGTGGATCGGACTGCGATCCGCCAATTCGTGCCCTTCTAGGCTTCCTACCTTCTTCTTCTCGCCCGAGAAGATGCAAGCCACGTCGTGAAGCGCTAGGTGCCCGGGGGCAGCTATCTGGCGAGCGTAGGAGTCTTCGTGACGCGCCCCGGGAAGCCACTCCACGTAGCCGCCGAAAACACTTCGCGAGGCGCTTCCCGAGCCGAGCCTTGCGAACGTCGACAATTCCTTCGCGGACACCTTGGTGCCCGCCGCGTCGAAACTCGCCGCTGCGAGGGCCGCGAAAGCGCTCGCCGACGAAGCGAGGCCCGCCCCGGCCGGAAACGCGTTCACGGAGGCGACGCGCGCCGCATCGCTGCGTCCCGTCCGTTTCCTCACGTGGTCGAGAAAGCGAGTGACGCGGGCGAGGACCTCACCGGTCTGAGCCTTGCCGTCAAGCGTCAAGGAGTCACCTTTCGACGCCGGGTCGAATTCGACGGTGGTCCTCGTGAGGAGGTTGTCAAGCGTCAGGGAGACCGAACCGTTCGCCGGGAGGTTCAACTTGGCGTCGGTGCGGCCCCAGTACTTGAGAAGAGCGATGTTCGCCCCTGCCACCGCGGTTTTCTGGTTCAAATCAACTTCTCCAAAGCCGCCCGGACCTCCTGAAGGTTGCGATAGACGCTCGACGCGCCGGAGAGCGCGTGGGGCTCCACGGTGGTCGCCACCGCGATCGTCTTGCAACCGGCCGCGAGGGCCGATTGGACGCCATACGGCGCGTTCTCGACGACGAGACACTCATTGGGCGCGACGCCGAGGCGCTTCGCGGTCTCGAGGTAAGGCGCCGGGTCGGGTTTTTCGGGCCCCTTGTCGTCGGCGCTGTAGATCGCATCGAAAAAGTGGATCGTCCCCGGCATCAGGAATCGAAGGTTCTCCATGGTCGTCCCGGTGGCCAAGCCGACCTTGACGCCTCGCCCCTTCACAAAAGCCACCAACTCCTCCGCCCCGGCCGAAAGCCGTGGCGCGCCGTAGGAGCGGAACAAACGGTTCTTCTCCGCCGCGAGCATTGTCACTTGCGCGTCAGAGACCCGCTGGCCCGACTTTTCAAGGATATCCCGGATGATAGTGGTCGAGCGCCCGCCTTCTCTTCGAAAGATCTCGTCTCGGGGAAGGTCTATGCCGAACGGCATGAGGGTGGCATGATATGCCCGCCAATGTTGGGTCATGCTGTCGATCAAGACCCCGTCGAAGTCGAAGATCACGGCCCGCAAACGGGTTCCGGGTCGTGCTTGCCCTTCGGGGGATCCGCCGTCGGTCCTCACTTCCATCGCCTGTACAGATCGTGCTCGATCCTAAGGCAATCGAGGATCTTCCCCACGAAGAAATCCGTGACCTCGTCGACGCTTTTCGGGTCGGCGTAGTAACCGACCATCGGCGGGACCACCATTGCGCCCGCAAGAAGCACCGAACGGAGGTTCTCGACTGCCGTGAGCGACAACGGGGTCTCACGCGGGACGAGGACGAGCGGTCGTCTCATCTTCAACATGTTCTCCGCGGAACGGGATACGAGCGTGTCGGCGAGTCCGTGGGCCACGGCCGCGAGGGTCTTGAGCGAGCATGGGGCTATCACCATCGCATCGACGGGGAACGAACTCGACGAGATGCCCGCATCCATCTGCTTTTCGCCGTAGCTTTTCGTCGCGGGAAACACCGCATCGCCGCCAAGCTCGTACTTGGCCGTGACCTGGGCGCCCTCCGTCACGATCGCATGCGTCTCGTGGCCCCGCGCATTGAGTTCCTCAAGGAGGCGTTTTCCGATCACTACGCCGGATGCTCCGGTCACCGCTACGATTATCCGCATCCAACCGGCCTATGACGCGTTTCGGTAAAACGGTTTTCCATGAGGCCTTAAGTGGCAAACGGGTCCGACCAAGGCGGAAACCACCATTGCCACCCGAAGAGACGTTTCCCGGAAGTCACGCGGCAAGACTCCTCAAAGCCGCCGCTTCCCGAGATTTCCCAGCCACGTGGACCCTGTTCCGGCAGGATTAAGGGGCCGACGACGGGTCTCCCGCCGATGGGCGCTGCCATCGACGTGAAGGGCCTCGCGAAGTCCTACAAGCGCATCGTCGCCCTCGCAGGCGTCGACCTCACGTTGGAGCCAGGGACGATAATGGGCCTCGTCGGCCCGAACGGGTCTGGAAAGACCACGGCCATCCGATGCATCCTTGGGATTGAAAAAGCCGACCGTGGTGAAGTGTCGGTCCTCGGCCGACCCATGCCCCAAGGCCGAAAACGGGTCCTCGAAAGCGTCGGCTACATGCCGCAAGACATGGCCCTTTACCCCGACCTCACGGTATCCGCGAACCTCGACTTCTTCGCACGGGTGTTCGGTATCAAAGGAAGCGAACGCAAGGAAGCCGAGGCGAAGGCCTTGGACGTGGTGAAGCTCGCCGACAGGGCCGATTCCAAGATCGGCGAACTTTCAGGCGGAATGCGTAGGCGGGCGTCGCTCGCTTGCGCGATCCAACACTCCCCGTCGCTACTCATCCTCGACGAGCCCACCGTCGGCGTCGACCCGGACCTTCGCGCGAACATGTGGGCCACGTTCCGGGAGATGACGGCGGCCGGCGCCGCGATCCTCCTCACGACCCACTACTTGGAAGAGGCCGAACGATGCGATCGGGTCCTCTTCATCCGCGAGGGGAAGCTGATCGGGAACGGAACACCCGCGGAACTCCTTTCGCGCACCGGGACGAAGAGACTCGAGGATGCGTTCCTCTCGATGGCCGGGGGGTCGCGACCTGCGGTTTGAACGGGCGGCGGCGGTCGCCAAGCGCGTCCTCGTCGGCGTCCGCGCGGACAAGAGGACCCTTGGAATCGTCATCGGCGCTCCGATCCTCATTTTCGCCCTTTTTGGGGCCGTGTTCAAGGCCCCGGATTCAGGTATCCAACCGCGGGCGGTGGCGCCCGTCATGGTCGGTCTCTTCGTCTTCTTCCTCACGTACCTGCTGACCGCGGTCTCCTTCCTTCGGGAGCGTAGCGCGGGCACCCTGGAGCGGCTCTATGCAAGTCCGCTTTCGGGCTCGGAACTCATAGCGGGTTACTTCGTGAGCTTCGGCGTCCTAGCGGCCGTACAAACTACCGTCCTCATAGGGGCGGGGATCGGTTTTCTCGATATGGACGTCGGCGAGGCGCTTCCCGTCGCGTACCTCCTGACGCTCTTGGGCGCTTTCACGGCTTTGGGGATCGGCCTTTTCCTTTCGACGCTTGCCGAGAACGAGTTCCAGGTCGTCCAATTCGTGCCCGTGGTCCTCGCCCCGCAGGCCATCCTCGGCGGCGTGTTCGTCCCAATCGACCGGCTCCCCGATTACCTTCGCCCGGTCGCCAACGCGTTCCCGATCACTTACATCATCGAAGGCATGAAGGACATCACCGTCCGAGGCGGTGGTTTCGCCGATGCCACTGGTGAGCTCCTCGTCCTCTCCGCCTTCGCCCTCGGCTCCGTTGCCCTCACCGCTGCCGTCGTGAGCCGGAAATAGTTTCGGTGGCCGGGCGAACCTCTTTCCTCCAAGGGGCGTTTTCCATCCACGATGGCCGAAATCGAGGTGCTTGGGCTCTTGGTGCTGAACCTGCTCGTCCTTGGCGTGGTGGCGTTCCTTGTGGCAAGACGCGCTCCGGCAGGCGACAATCCGCGCGTGGAGGCGGAGATGCGGACGGTGCGCGAGAAAGTCGACGCAGTGAACACGTCGACGGCCGTTCTACAGGAGCGGACCGGCGCCCTGCCACGCGTCGAGGCCGCCTTGAAGTCCCTGGAGATAGGCGTCGGTGCGTTGCCGGCCATGGCGTCAAAGGTCGACGAGATCCACGCGACGTTCACCGACACGACGGTCAAGGGCAAGATTGGCGAGGCTGCCGTCGAGGCGGTGCTGTCGCGACTTCCGACCGATCTCTGGGAGCGCCAATACCCCCTCGGCGGGGGCACGGTGGACTTCATCGTCCGGATGCCAAACGGCCTCATGCTGCCCATCGATGCGAAGATGAGCGGGTCGGAGCTTGTCGGAGACCTGGTGGCGGCGATCGGACGCTCGAACTCGGAAAACGGCGCCGGAGCCGAGGAAGCGAGACTCGTCGCCCGGGACCTCGCAAGAGACATCGGGGCCAGGCTCTACTCGCAGGCCGAGAAGATCCGCAAGTACACGAAAGAAGCCACAGGGGTGCTTCCCGTGGTCCTTGAAGCGGTGCCCGGGCCCGTATTCGACTCCGTAGGGCATTCGGTGAAGTCCGATTGTTCAAAGATCGGCGTGGAGGTAGTGAGCTACGACATGCTTCTTCCACTGATCTCGGTGCTTCGCAGCCAGAACACGCACGACGTGGAAAGCATCCAACGGGCGACCGCGAGCGTCGAGCGCGTGAGGCGTAGCTTCGAGAAGATCGACGAAATACTGGTGAACAAGGTCGGAAAGGCCAGGACCATGCTCGCCAACGCGCAAGCCGAGATAGAGGCAGAACTCACGAACGCAAGGTCTGCTCTCGCGGGCATGGATCCGTGAGCGTCGTCGCGCGGGCGATCGGGAAACGGCGCCGACGGTATCGGCGGCCCCTCCTCGGTGGTGGGGCCACCCGATGCCCCCCGCTCCTTACGCAAATAGGCTCATAAACGCGGGCGCACTATCCGGTGCGATAAGCCGTGACGAAGGGAAAATACAAGATAGTTCTGCTCGGCGGGGACGGCACCGGACCTGAAGTGGTCGCCGAAGGGCGAAGAGCGATGGACGCGGCCGCGAAGCGTCTCAACCTCAATCTCGAATACGAGGAATTCCCCTGCGGCGGCGAGTATTACCTCAAAACGGGCAAGGAGTGGCCGGACGGGTCGTTCGACGCTTGCAAGGCGGCGGACGCGATCCTCCTCGGCGCCGTCGGCTGGCCGGGAGCAAGTCTTCCCTCTGGCGACATCGCGGGCGCCGGCATCGTGTTCGGCCTCCGATTCGGCCTCGACCTGTACGCGAACGTCCGCCCCACGAAATTGTTTCCAGGGGTCCGCCACAAGATCGGCGAGAAGTTCAAGCAGGTCTGGGAACCGAAGGACGTGGATTTCGTCGTCATCCGGGAGAACAGCGAAGGCGAATACACTCCAGCCCGAGGCCACCTTACGCGCGGTGGCAAGACGGAGCTCACTACCGACACGTCGATCATCACAAGAAAAGGCGCAGAACGTGTGATCAAGTATGCGTTCGAACTTTCAAAGACGCGAAACGGAGCGCCGAAGGACGGTCTTCGACGCGTGACCTGCATCGACAAGTCGAACGTGCTCCGGGGCTCACAGTTCTTCAGGGAGATCTTCGACGAGATCGCGGCCGGCTACCAGGGCATCGAGCGCGATTACGCATACATCGACGCGTTCTGCCAATGGATAATCCGAAATCCGGAAGCGTACGACGTGGCCGTGACGACCAACATGTTCGGCGACATCGCAACGGACCTCGCCTCCGTGCTCCAAGGCGGCATGGGGATGGCAGCGGGGGGAAACATCGGCGACGATCACGCGATGTTCGAGCCCATCCACGGGTCGAGCCCGAAGCACGCTGGAAAGGGAATAGTGAACCCTATGGCGACGATCCTCGCATCGTCGATGATGCTTGAATGGCTTGGGAAGCGGCACAATGACGCGAAGATGGTACAAGGCGCGCGCCTCCTTGAACAAGCTGTCGCCGCCGTGGCGGCCGAGGGGAAGACGTTGACCTACGACCTCGGCGGCTCGGCGAAGACGGGAGAGGTCGGGGGCGCCGTGGTCCAACAAGTGAAGACGCTTCCCCTGTAGGTCCGGTCGGCGGCGCGGAGTCCATTGGGCGTTTCCCGTGCGCTCCAGGAAACTAAAGGCTCGTCGCGGTGCTCGGCGGCGGATTCTCGCCCTTACGTTGATAAATCAGCGCGAGGCAGCTTTGAGTGCCCGTGACCGCGAGATGACTAGTGCCCTCCGGGATGGCGATCGCATCGCCGGGTTTCAGGCGTACATTGTGCCCTCCCACCCGAAGCTCCATGGTCCCGGTGATCACGTACCCCAAGTGGCCGCGTCTGCACATCTCGGGCTCTCTCCAGCCAGCCGGGAATTCGACGAGGCGCATGACGCGGTCTTCGAGCTCCACTGATTTCTCCTTGAGGCCTGCCGGCGTCTTTTGGAAAGGCACCGAGTTCCACGACGTAACTATCGCTGTCATCTCTTAACACACGGCCGCGTTCGACGGCGTTGGCACAAAGGTTTCATGGTGGTTAAGTAGCTTCTCTCTCCCGTGAACGCTCATTCCAGGGAGCCTTCCCTTCCGGGCGCGGACATCCCGACGGCAACGGCGTCCGCCGTTTCCGCCACTGGTCCCGGTGGACCGTCTCCCCGAGAAGGACGGCCAAGCGCCTCTACTTCCGTGTCGGCGCCACCGGCCTCTATTCTCCACCCGCACGCGGATGGCCACGCGATGGGGACGCACGTCCTCGATGTCGAAACCCTGTACTTGTCTTCGGACCTTCCCGGCGGTTGGGACGACATCGCGAAGATGCGCGTCGCCGTATGCGTCCTTTATGATCTTGGGGCGGACTCGCTTCGGGTCTTCAGCGCCGACACCGAGCTGGGGGAGCCCCTCGAATCACTGTTTAGTCTACTCGAACAGTGCCGGGAGAATGGATGCGCGGTCATCGGACACAACATCCTTCGCTTCGACTGGACGGTCATCGCAGGCGAATGGAGGTCGCGAGGGCTCATTCCCGACGTCGACGAATATCTTCCCGGAAAGGCCCGCATCGTGGATACGATGGCCATCCTTTACGAGAAACTCGGGTGGAGGCCGAGCCTCCAGCTTCTCTCGCAACTCAATCTCTCTGAGTCGAAACTGCTCGATGCGGCGTTGGCGCCGGTCTTGTGGAAGTCGGGCGATCCCGAATCGAGGCGCCTCGTCGTGAGGTATTGCGCGGACGATGTGCTCAAGACGTTGAAACTCTGGGAAAAAGGACGCAAACAAGGCACGTTGAAGATCGGCGGCGGGCCGCAGAACGCGGCGGTCGTCGACGTGGCCGTCGCGTGGTGAAGGCACGAAGAAGGCTACCCCTCGGGAGAAGTGTCCTACAGTCTTTCGGAGTCCCAGGTAGCCGACGGCCGAGGTTGCGGCCAAAAAGGGGCCAGCCGGATTGCCCACCCTATTTATCCTCCGTCCCACAATACCCACTGAAGATGCGCCAAGTCGCGATAGTCGGAGGAGGCCACACGAAGTTCGGTGTGCGCAAGGCCACTTGGAAGGAGCTCGTCCAAGAGGCTGGAAAGGCCACGTTCGCCTCAGTGCGTAACCTCACGCCCCGCATGGTGGACAGCCTCTTCGTGGGCGCCGCCGAGCCCGAGCGTTTCGCGTTCCAATCGCACGTCGCTCCGCTCGCCGCCGAGCAACTCGGCATAACCCCGACGCGCGTGCTCCAACGCCACGAACTCGCCTGCGCATCCGGCCAGTCCGCGATCAGGGCAGCGTGGATGTCCATCGCCATGGGTCTATCCGACGTCGCGATGGTCGTCGGTGTGGAGAAGATGAACATCCCGAACCTCCCCGAACTCCAATCGTCGATGGCGTGCGTCCTCGACCGCGAATGGGACGGGGTCCACGGCGCGTCGGCGCCGCCGTTCTTCGCCCTATGCGCGCAGCGGCACATGCACGAGTACGGGACGACGCGAGAGCACCTCACGGAAGTGAGGCTCAAGGCAGGAAGGTTCGCTGCGACCAACCCGAACGCGCATTTTGCGAAGACCTTCACGAAAGAGCAGGTCGAGAAAAGCGTCGAGATCTCGCCGCCGCTACGGCTGCTCGACTGCTCGGGGATAACCGACGGGGCGGCCGGACTCATCCTCACGAGCGCGGAGCGGGCGCGCGAGTTCACGGACACGCCGATGTACATCCACGGGACGGGTCAGGCCAGCCAAGGCCACAACCTCTCCAACATGGAAAGCCTCACGACGTGGACGCCTCTCAAATGGGCGGCGAAGGAAGCGTACCGAAGCGCCGGGATACGTTCGCGCGACATCGACTTCGCCGAGGTGCATGACTGTTTCACGATCAGCGAGATAATCGTCACCGAAGACCTCGGCTTCTGTGAAAAGGGCAAAGGAGGCGCCCATATCGCGTCCGGCCAGACGGACATCGGAGGCCGCCCCGTCGTGAACACGCGAGGAGGTCTTCTTGGCATGGGCCATCCGCTCGGCGCGACGGGCGTTTCCCAAGCGGTCGAGATATTGTGGCAGTTCCAAAAGAAGGTCCCCCCAAAAAGGCAGGTCGAGGGAGACCTCGCCCTCGCCCACAACCTCTCCGGAAGCGCCAACGCGCATAGCATCCTCATCTACGGGAGGCGCCCAAAATGAGCCCGACGCCCACGGGCCCGGTGGCCGTGTTTCGGGAAAGTCTCGCGCCTCGCGGCCAGATCGACGTGCCTTACCTCCTCGACTTCTACCCGCTCCAATCGGAGGAGCACACGCGCATCCACCCATTCTTCAAGCATCTGCGCGAGGGCCGATTCACGACCACGCGGTGCAAGGCGTGCGGCGAACTCCTCTGGCAACCGCGCGCCGTCTGCAGCAAGTGCCTGTCGGAGGACCTGGAATGGGTCGAACTGCCCACGGAAGGAACCGTCTACGCGTTCACTGCGATGGTACGAGGGCCCCCGCTCGGGATGGAGGCGGACATCCCGTTCGTCATCGCGCTCGTCGACCTCGACACGCAGTGGCGCCCACTGCGTCTTCTCACGCGTATCGACGGCGTCCAAGCGGGCGAGATGAGGATCGGCGACAAGGTGCGTCTCAAGATAATCAATCTCGCGGACGGCCGGGTGTTCTACCGTTTCACGGGGCAGGCTGGAAACGCAGGCCAGGGCACGAAACGATGAGGTCCGCTTCCCGGCGACGGCCACGTTTTCCCTCAGCAAGTACCGCGCTCATCGCGTTCGTGCTTGTTAGCGCGTCCCTCGTCCCGCCATCGGCCGCACAACCCGGGTCCTCGGCTGAAGGTTGGCCCTTCGAACATGGCGGCGTCGGTGGCAATCGCCTTGCCCTCGAACCCATCCCGACCTTCATAGAGACCGCGTGGAAGGCGAACGTGACCGGCGCCGCGTACCCCTTGGTCGTCGGCAACCGGACTGTCTTCGGCGCGTCGGCGGAAGGCGAGGTCGTGGCGCTCGATGCGATGACGGGCGAGACGAAGTGGCGGAAGATCCTCCCGGAACCGATCGCGGGCGCGCCTGGTTACGCCAAGGACACGCTTGTCGTCGCAGCGAAGACGGGTCGGCTTTACGCGCTTCACGCCGCCACGGGAGCTCCACTTTGGGCCATCGACACGGGCGAAGACCCCACGTCGCCTCTCATCCATAACGCAGCCGTGTACGTCGCTTCGACGCAGACGGAAAAGATCTACGCGATAGACCTCGAGAAAGGCACCTCCCGCTGGACGGTCGAACTCGGCGGAAAGCCCGCGGGCCGCCTCGCGGCCGAAGGCCTGTTCCTTCTCGTCGTTCGCCTCGACGGGACGACCCTCGCCTACGGCACGCAAGATGGCGTCTTCATCTGGAAGACGCAACTCGTAGGGGTCGGAAGGTCGGGCGCGGCCGTCGCCGGGAAGAAGGTCTACGTCGTCGCACCGAACGGTTTCTTGACGGTGCAGCACACCGTGAACGGCACGGAGACCTGGTTCCTTGAGACGCCCGTCCAGGAGACGCTCACGGGGCCGCCCGCGGTGTCCGGCGACGCCGTGGCGTTCACGGCGTCGGTGCGGCGCGAAGGGTACGCGTACTCGGTATTCGCCAAGAACGGGACCGAGAAGTGGAAGGTGACGATGGACCCATTGCCGGTCACCCCCATGACCACGGACGGCTCGACACTGGTGTTTGGCACGTCGGAATCGAAACTCGTGGCGCTCGACGGCTCGGACGGAAGCCTCGTGTGGCAGTACAACGTGGGCACGGCGCCGACCTCGCCTGCCGCCGCCTACGGGCACCTCTACGCCTCGACGGCCGGGGGCGACATCATCGCCCTGAGGACGGCCACCGTGAACAACCCTCCGAACGTGACCGTGGAATTCCCCATCCAAGGCGACACCGTCACGGGCGTGGTGGACGTCATCGGCCGCGCAACGGATCCAGACTCACCGACACAGGTGCGCTTCGTCGAGTGGCGGATAGATTCGGGCCTATGGCGAAGGGCGAACGGGACCGCGACTTGGCTAGCGAAATGGGACACCGCGACCATCGCCCAAGGCGTGCATGTCCTACAGGCGCGGGCCTCCGACGGCAACCTCGTATCGGAGCCGGTGAACGTGACGCTCTTCGTATCCCAAGGAGGAGGCGGGAGGATCCCCCTGACGCCCGAGATCATCGTGGTCGCCTTCGCCATCGCCGCGTCCATCACAAGCCGCCGCCGGACCTGAAGCTACGAGCCCCTTGGCGCGTTGGAAATCGTCGCCTACCAGGACAAAGCGCAGCCGACCTCGCCCCCTCGGCGTAACATCCACTACGCGAGGGGGGCCGGTTTCCTCGTCTCGTCCACGTGCTTTCTCAAGACGAGGGCGAACAACGTCACGGCGATCGTGCAAAGCACCACGACGACGCCCGGTGTGCCGAACGCCTCGCTCACGTAGCCGACCAACGGGGGACCGAGGATGCTCCCACTCGTGACGACGACACTGTAAAGGGCCATCGTGAGGCCCTTCGGATGCTCTTGAGCGAAATCGGCAAGGCTTGCAAGCGCACTCGGGCCAAAAGCGAGCGCCACGAGGCCCGCCGGTGCAAGGAGCACCTGGAACGCGGACGTGTGCCTGAGGATGATCTCGGGGTCGGTGCTCGGCGCGGTCATGAAAGCATAAGCGATGACCGCGACGAAGACCAGGAATCCTGACGCACCGAGGAGCATGACGGGGGTGCGCCCGTGGGAATCGGACAACCGCCCGAAAAATACTTGTGTCGCAAGGAAAAGGCCGCCCCCGACGAGGGTGTAGACGGCGACCATCGACCCGGAAAGACTAGGCAAAGTCGCCGTCGCCCGTGGGAAGAACGTGAGCGTGCCGCTGATGAGGACGAACACGAGAAACCATGGGAGGATGACGCTTGCGGCGCGCGGCAGCCTCGCGATGCGGACCATCTCATCCAGCGGCAGCGTGCGCTTGGTCGCGGCCGACCAATGGGGATCGCGCACGTTGAAGTGGGCGTACGCGAAGCCGGCGATGGCGATGGCGCCCGCAAAGATGAACGGGACACGTGGGTCGGCGATGTAATCGCGCATGAGGAACCCGGCGACGAGGCCGGCCACGTACCCGAACACGTTCATGAAATCGAAGGCCCCCATCTCGCGTCCGCGGTGATCTTTGTGGGCGTAATCGGCGAGTAGCGCCAGCGACGAGATCAGGATGCAAGCAGCGGCGACCCCATGAAGCGCGCTTATCCCGGCCAGCGCATAGATGTCGGTCGTGAGGGGGGTGAGAAGACGCGCCGCCCCGCCTATGAGGAGGCCCATGAGCAGGATGGGTCTACGGCCGAAGACGTCTATCGCGTAGCCCACGGCGATTATCGCGAAAAGCTCGAAGAAGTGCGCCGCCGAAACTATGAGACCGAAGGTGAGCGGGGAGACGTCGATGTACGCGTTCAAGGCCACGAGGGCTATGCCGAAACTGGCGCGTATGAGGAACGTCGCGATGTAGAGCGAGGAAAGGAGGCGTAGGTAGACTGTGCCAACGAGGTCGTCCGTCGTTTCGGCGGCCCCTGATCGTGACTGCAAGCGTGGGACGTATTCCAAGACCCGCCTTATAACCTCCGGGACTCGTCTTGATCCTCATCGCCGACCGCAAAGCCGGTCGGCGATGACGGCTTCCGTAGGCGCCAAGGGCCAGGGTGGTCCGGACCGATGGGCCGTTTGGGCCCTTCTTCCCCGTTCCCCCTGTTCCGGGTGCCCTTCTACGCCGCCCCCGGCATCTTATGCCTGTTCCGCGCCGAAGTTGTGACGTGGACCTACGACGGACGATTTTCGCGGTCTTCCTCATCTTCACTTCCAGCCTCTCACTCTTCCAACCGGCCGAAGCCCACGAGGGTGGGGTATACATCGTCGGCTTCGAGACGCTTCCAGGCGCCGCCGAAGAGTCGCGCCTCGCAGGACTCGGTTTCCACGTCGTCGAGCATTTCCCGGTCGCCAAAGCCGTTCTCGTTTCAGGTGCCGGCACGCCCGAAGACATCGCGCTCGTTCCTGGAGTGGTGTCCGTCGCGCCTGAAGAACGGCTCGCCGCCAACCTCTTCCGCTCCAAGGAGACCATCGACCTCGACGTTACGCTGGCCTCCGACGCAGGACGCGGCGCGGGCGTAACCGTGGCGGTCGTCGACACTGGTGTGGACGCCGAGCACCCCGGGCTTTCGGCGTCGCTCGTCCAGTCGCTACGATTGGGCGCCAACGGGGTCTCGCCCGCCGAGGGGGATGCCGATGGCCATGGGACCCACGTGGCGGGCATAATCGCCGGTACGGGAGCGGAATCGACCTCGATGCGGATGAGCGGTGTGGCCCCCGGGGTACGCCTTCTCTCCCTCGATATCTCCGAGAGCTTCACCACCACCAATGCGTTGCGCGCCTTCCAATGGATCCACGAGCACGGCCACGATGAGGGCATCAGGATAGTCTCGAACAGTTGGGGCCGAGAAGGCGGTCCAGATCGTTTCGACGCCAACGATCCCGTGGTCAGAGCGTCCTCGGCACTCGTGCGTGACGGGTTCCTCGTCATCTTCTCGGCCGGGAACCGCGGTGCCGCGGGCGGGGCTCTCACCATCGAAGCGATGAACCCGGACGTGCTCACGGTGGGTGCCACCGACTCCGATGGGCGACCCGAGGAGTACAGTTCCCACGGGCCCGTCCTTGACGCCGCCGGAAACAGGCTTCCCTGGGAAAAGCCCGACCTCCTTGCACCCGGGACGGCCGTCTTCTCCGCGAAGACGAGCCGCGGTGCCGGCTGCGACGGCGAATCGGCCTGTTACGTCGCCATGAGCGGGACCAGCATGGCGGCCCCGCACGTGGCAGGGGTCGCGGCCATCATCATGTCCAAGCACCCGGCCTTGAGCGCGTCGGAAGTGTCGGAGATCATCGAGGCAAGCGCTCGAGACGTTGGAGCGGCGGGGCGAGACTCCGAGACCGGGGCAGGCCTCATCGACGCCGGCTCCGCAATGTCGTTTGCGGCGTCGCTTGCCGGCGAATACGGGACGCGGCGCGTCGAGGTGCCGATCCGGGCGGAAGGTGCGTTCACGAGTGCCTTAGGCTTCGAATTGTCCGGCGCGCAGGTCGTGGCCACGGACGGAAACGACATCACGGTCCCGATAGTGGTGCCCGAGGGCGCGAAGCGCATGAGTTGGCGCTTCACATGGAGCGACCCCGCAGCGGACTACTACGTCTATTTGGAGTCACCGGCCGGCGTCAGCGGCCCCTACGGCCCAACGACGGCGGACGCGGTGGACGGCACGCTGGAAGGCGACCTCGACGCGGGCACGTACATTCTGAGGGCGCACCCGACGACGGCGGTGGCGAATACCCGCTATTCGCTCATCGGGTCCCTCGAGAAGGAGGAACGGATCGAGACGGCGTCGAAGGCCATGGTGGTACGCAAAGCCCCCTGGGACGCCGGTGGCTACTTCACGTCCGACGAGGCGGTCCTAGGCGTTCCTTTGGCCCTCATCGCGAAGGCACTCCAGGTCGGTGCCATTCTCGCGGTCACGAGCGTTCTATGCGTCGGCCGCTCGACGGCTACGCGAAGGCTTTGAGAACACAAGTGCCGCCGTCATGACACGTCGTTGGGAGGCCACCATGGTCGCAATCCCGTTGGGACGCCCGTTCACGCTTTCGCCGCGGCGCGTCTCAACCGGTCCATTATCGCGACGCCGATCCCCCGCTCCGGCACGGCCTCGGCGAGGATGAGGTCGAGGCGCGCTTCGTCGAGCCTTCTCATCGCGGCGAAGAGGTTCGCGGCCGCCTCATCCAGTTCCCCCGTGGAGGAGAGCACCTCGACCGCCTCAAAACCCTCGAATGCGCCGGCCTTGAACGCCAGGAGCCCTACGCGCTTTGGATGCTCAGGCTGGCGGTCCCGCCAACTCGTCACCAACCGGAACGGCACGTGCGGCGAATAATGGGTCCTTCCTGAACCGGGAGAAAGCGACTCGCCGGCGTCGACCTCGGCGACATCGACGCGCCCTATGACGGCTTCGAGAGCCTCGATGGGGATACCGCCGGGCCGGAGCAATAGCGGGGTTTCGCCGACGAGCGAGAGAACGGTGGATTCGATCCCGACCATCGTGGGGCCGCCGTCGAGGATGAGAGGGACCTTTCCGTCGAGTTGATCGGCGACGTGCCGCGCCGTCGTGGGACTCACGTAACCGAAGGGGTTGGCGCTCGGGGCGGCGATGGGCACGCCAGCGGCCTCGATGAGTGAGCGGGCGACGTCGTGGGCTGGCACCCGTACTGCGACGGCGGCGAGGCCCGCCGTCACGATATCGGGAATGAGGTCGCGTTTCGGGAGAACGAGGGTGAGCGGGCCCGGCCAGAATTCGGCCGCGAGGCTTTGCGCCCGCTTGTCGAAGGCCTGCACGAGCTGGCGCACGTCCTGCGTCTTCGCGACGTGCACGATGAGCGGGTCGAAGCGTGGGCGGGCTTTGACCTCGAACACCTTGGCGACGGCGAGAGGATTGGTCGCATCGGCACCGAGGCCGTAGACGGTCTCCGTCGGAAAAGCGACAAGCCCCCCTTTCTTGACGATGACCGCGGCCCGTGCGATCGCCGTCGCCTCTCCCCCATCGACTATGATGGTCTCGTTCGCCACTTTCTCAGGCATCCTTCGCGAGCATCGCCTTGTCCGTCATCTGGCATGCGCGGCACACGGGACCGGTCGAGACGTCGCCGCAGATCTTGCACGCTTTTGCCGCCGGGAGGCCGTTCGCCGCCTCCCGAAGAAGCGGAGCTATCCGGTCGTGACCGGCGACGAGCGAATGCCTTGTCCCGGGATGCCGTTCTTCGAGGTCGAGCAGGATGTCCCGAAAGACGCCGCGCGTGGCCTGTGCGGCGTTGGGGCAATCGTGGATGTCCACCTCGTACCCGTTGAGCATCGCAACGAGTGCGACCTCCCGTTCGGGGATGAGACGTAACGGCATCGCGCGGGGGACGAGGCCGTCGACCGCGACACCGTGCGGAGCGAGGCGCGCCATCCGCACCACGTCACCCTTCACGTAGTTCATCAAGATGGATTGGGCCGTGTCGTCGAGGTTGTGGCCCGTAGCAAGGACGTCGGCTCCGGCTTCTCGCGCCGCGTCGTTCAAAGCGCGTCGGCGCAAGACTCCGCATGAGGCGCAAGGTGCTTCCTGGGGATTCTCGGCGACGAGTTCGTCGAGTGTCACGTTGAAGCGGTCCTCGAAACGGACGAGGCGGTGTTCGACCCCGACTCGCGCCGCCGCCTTTTTCGCGGCCTCGACGCCGGCAGGACGGTACCCCTCGATGCCTTCGTCGACGGTGATGGCCAGCAACTCGACGCGGCGGTCATCGCCGAGGATCTGATGAAGCGTATGGAGGAGCACGACACTGTCCTTGCCTCCCGACACGGCTACAGCGATGCGCTTCGGGGCATCGAACCCTATTTGTGTCCGGACCTCGCGTTTTACTCGCCTGTCGAAGAAATCCTGGAAGTGCCGCCCGCATAGGTGGGCCCCGCTGTACGGGACATGGATCACGGCGCGCTTTTCGCAGTTACTGCAAGACGTCAAAATTATCCTATTCCTTGGATGACCGAGCGAGGACCCTCTTCAGTGGCGGCTTCGTGGCCCACAGCCAAAGCCAATTACTTATGGTTACCGCCGACGCGAATGGGCGCCGGTTCCAAGAGGGCGAAGGGGTCGTGGCGGCTCACCTTTCAACGACTCATCCACAAAACCCTTAAAAGGACCCGTCCTCGGATGATATGAGAACATGCCGGTCGGAACCAGTGCCGTAGTGGCCGCAAGCGTCGTCCTTATCGCGAGCGCAGGCGGTGTCGCGTATTACGATGGCGCAGTAGGGTCGAAACCCTTGAGCGACGTCAACGGCGACGACTTCGACAGGGTCGTCACGTTGCGTGGATACGTCATCTTCACCGCCACCGACTACGCGAAGTTCGCGGGCGGATGGGACTACTCGCGCTTTTACGACTACGGCATGACCGGACATCGCAACCACGCCCCGGCCGAGATCCAGGCCCACCAGTTCACGAGCGGCTCCCAGAAGAGAGGCGGGTCGTCGGCCACCACGAGCTACTCTTACAACGAGGACGCAACGCGCGGTGAAGTCAAGGGAGAGCCCGATTACGAATCGTTCTTCGCCGGCGGGAAGTTCTTCGGGTTCGGCGACTCCAGCGATTCAAACACGACCGTGGCCTTCGGCCTAGTGGCCTACGATGAGGCGCTCAAAGTGAAGCGCGGTGAACAGTTCGTGGTCACCGGGAAGGTCGTCTTCTATGCTGCGGGCACGGACGACGAGGGTACGGGCAAGTTCGTGATGCTCGACACGAAGAGCTCGGGCGACGTCCACAAGCCCATGTTCTTCAAGCTCGGCTGATACGAATCGGGAAAGGCTGTGCGCCCATCCGCTGATGAGGCCGCCCGTCGCGCCGCTCTACTTGCAGTCCGGATGCATCCACCGGTACGTGACGGCCGCGACCAGGCCACCGACGACGGGGCCGACGATGTAGACCCAGACGACGGCAATCGATGTCGTGGAACCCAAGACCGCGGACACGATCGACGGCCCCAGGCTACGCGCTGGATTCACGGATGCTCCCGACAGTGGGATACCTGCGAGGTGGATCCCGACAAGTGCGATGCCGATCGCGAGTCCTGCGAATCCCGGCGGCGCCTCCCTGCACGTGACGT
Source organism: Euryarchaeota archaeon (assembly GCA_016207515.1). Taxonomy (NCBI): domain Archaea; kingdom Methanobacteriati; phylum Methanobacteriota; species Methanobacteriota archaeon. Next base: position 37,481 of record JACQPN010000008.1, read on the forward strand.
TGAAGATCACGGTGAGGAAGAGGAACGTGAGCACCACTTCGCTAAGGAGTGCCGAGGTCACTTGGAGCGTGCCGTAACCGCTCGCGCCCAGTTCGTTCCCGACGGGGGTGTAGCCCACGGCTCCGCGCATGATAAGGAACAAAGCACCGCTGGCAAGCAAAGCTCCGACGAGTTGCGCGGCGATGTACGAGCCCGCATCTTTCGAACCGATCTTCTTCGACCACCACATGGCGACCGTCACGGCCGGGTTGAAGTGGGCGCCCGATATGCCGCCGAAGGCGTAGACGCCTGCAAGAAGGGCCAATCCGAAGGCAAGGGCGATACCGACCTGTCCGAGGAACGGAAAGCCTCCCCCGAGCCCACCGGTCCCGACGATAGCGGTGGTCCCGATGAAGACGAGCAAGAACGTGCCAAGCATCTCTGCCAAAAGTTTTCGCGGTTCGGTCATGGGAACGACCGGCTCGCGCGAACCGTCCGGGCGCCTTAAACGTGTCGTTTCGGCAACGCGACTGGGGTCGCGGGACAAAGCGCCGCGGACCACCACGAGGACCCCCATTCCCATCTGCGCACAAGGACGCGCCCGTACGTGTCCTGGCCCTCGCCTAGAACCGCACGGTCCGCAGGCGTAACGCGTTGGAGATGACGCTCACGGAACTGAAACTCATCGCCGCCGCGGCGATGATGGGCGAGAGAAGGATGCCAAACGACGGGTAGAGGATGCCGGCGGCGATGGGCACACCGAGCGCGTTGTAGGCGAGTGCGAAGAAGAGGTTCTCTTCGATGTTTCGCATCGTCGCCCGGCTGAGCTTCCTGCTCCGGACGATCCCACGTAGGTCGCCCTTCACGAGCGTGACACCCGCGGACTTCATGGCCACGTCCGTGCCCGTCCCCATCGCAACGCCCACGTGGGCCTGCGCGAGTGCCGGCGCGTCGTTGACACCGTCGCCGGCCATGGCTACGAACCTGCCTTGGCTCTGGAGACGCTTCACGATGTTGGCCTTGTCCTCTGGAAGGACGCCCGCGACGACCTCGTCTATGCCGAGCCTTGACGCCACGGCCTTCGCCGTGGTCTCGTTGTCGCCGGTGAGCATCACGATCCGGATTTTCTCCGCATGGAGCGCCCGGATCGCTTCCGGCGTGGTCTCCTTGATCGGATCGGTGACGCCCAAAAGCCCCGCTATCCTGCCGTCGGCCGCCAGGAACATCACCGTTTGGCCGTCGCGGCGAAGGGCCTCCGCATCCCGATCCGCGTCCGACAAGTCGACAGCGAGGTCATCCATGAGTTTGCGATTTCCTAACGCCACCTCGCTCGTCCCGACCTTCCCACGGACTCCCTTTCCGGTCACGGAAACGAAGCCTTCGGTCCCCGTTGCCCCGGCACCGCGTTCCTGCGCACCGTTGACGATGGCCGCCGCTAGTGGGTGTTCGCTCCCCCGTTCGACGCTTGCCGCCCAGCGAAGCACCGCCTTCTCTTCGAAGGAGGCGAACGTGAGCACGCTTACGAGCCTGGGCCGACCCTCGGTGAGTGTGCCGGTCTTGTCGACGACCAGCGTGTCGACCTTTCGCATCGACTCGATCGCTTCAGCATCCTTGAAGAGGACACCCGCTTGGGCACCCTTGCCGGCGGCGACCATGATGCTCATCGGTGTTGCTAGGCCCAACGCGCATGGGCAGGCGATGATGAGGACGGCGACGGCGTTGATGATCGCATACGCCAGTGCGGGCTCGGGCCCCCAGGCGGCCCACATGATGAACGTGAGGATCGCGACGCAGACGACCCCGGAAACGAAGTAGACGCTCACCTTGTCCGCGAGGCGCTGGATCGGCGCGCGGCTCCTTTGCGCTTCGGCGACCATCTCCACGATCTGCGACAACAAGGAATCCCGTCCGACGCGCTCGGCGCGGATGACGACGCTTCCCGTCCCGTTGAGCGTCGCTCCGATGACCTTGTCTCCCGCGTTCTTCTCGACGGGGATCGCCTCTCCGGTGACCATAGACTCGTCTACGCTCGTGTGCCCTTGCGTGACGATCGCATCGGCCGGGATCTTCTCCCCGGGCCGTACTCGGAGCATGTCGCCCTTCAGGACGTCTTCTAGAGGCACGTCCTCCTCCGTGCCGTCGGGCCGGATGCGGCGCGCGGTCTTCGGCGAAAGGCCAAGTAGCGCCCGGATCGCGGCCCCGGTACGACTGCGCGCGCGTAGCTCCATCACCTGGCCGAGGAGGACGAGCGTCGTGATGACGGCGGCCGCCTCGTAATAGACGTCCACTTGGCCGCCGTCGCCATGGAAGCCGGCGGGGAAGATGTCCGGCGCGAACGTCGCGACGACGCTGAACGCGAACGATATGAAAACGCCGAGCCCGATGAGCGTGAACATGTTGAGACTGCGCGTCACGATGCTCGTCACGGCGCGTTCGTAGAACGGCCATGCGCCCCACGTGCATACGGGTGTTGCGAGGGCGAGCATCAGGAGAGCCATCGTGGACGGCGAAACCGCCTCCAGCAAGGCGTTCGCTGGAAGAAGATCCGTCATCGCCACGAGGAGAAGCGGCGCGGACAGGACGGCGCACACCACGAGCCGCCGCGACATCGACGCCAACTCGGGATCGTCCGATCCGTCGTAGACACCCTCTCGCGTTTCAAGCGCCATCCCGCACTTGGGGCAAGAACCGGGCCGGTCGCTTTCCACCTCCGGATCCATCGGGCAGGTGTAACGCGCCTGGATCGGGGCACCGGCTGAGCGTTCCAGACCCATCCCGCATTTGGGACACGCGCCCGTGCCGTGCGCGTTGACTTCCGGGTCCATCGGGCAAAAATACGGGCCCCGCTCCACTTGATGCGGGGCTTCGCGGGAGTCCGCTTCGGTCCGTGCGCCTTGCGCTGGGGAAGGCATCCGCGGCCGCGCCTGGCTCAGATACTTCGCCGGGCCGGCCCTGAATGCGACGCGACAATGGTGGCTGCAAAAATAGTACGTCTTACCTTCGTGGACGTGTGTCCCTTTGGAAGCCGCGGGTTCCACAAGCATGCCGCAGACGGGGTCGCGTTCCATCCGGATCGAGATACCCCGAATCCTTAATAACGAGTGCCTTCTGGCGGAGTGACTCCAACGCAGACGATAGCCATCGGCTACCGAGGGACGGTCCTATACCAGGTCCGCGTAGGGCGGCGCACCCGGCTCCGGCGTCTTCAATTCCATGAAGTAAAGACCCGTGGTTATGTCCGATGCGGCCAATTTGCCGTTTCCAAGCCACAAAGCGTTCCAGACATTCGGCGTGAACGCGCCGGCGCCGCCGCTTGCCTGGGCGATGCCGATCGCCTCGGTCGGGGAAGGAACAGTGAACACGTACCCGATCTCCTTCGGGTTCGGGCTTCCCGCGAACACCGGACGAAGGTCGAGGACCCACACGCCGCCGTGGTAATGCGCGATGACCATTAGCCCATCGCTCGTGAGATCGAAATTGTGCGGCGAATGCATGTACCCCGATGGACTCGGCGGGTCGCCGGGAAGATGCCATCGTGCCAAGAGCTTCGGCTTGGTCGGGTCGGTGGTATCTAGAACGTACGATTCGCCGGAATGCTTGGCGCTTCCGTATTCGGGTGCGGCGACCGTGTAGTGCTTGCCGTCCACCAGCGTCTTCATCGGGCGGACGAAGTGGATGTTCCCGTAGGTCGTCGCATCGAAATCCTTCCACGCGGCGATCTGGCGCGGCGACGCCGGGACGTCTACGTTGGCGATGACCACGCCACCGTCCCAATACGCGACGTATAGGAGCCATTCGCCCGTCTTCGGGTGCTTTGCGACGAACATGTCATGCACAAAGACGCCGTCGTAGCTTGGCTCGCTAGCGAGGAAGCGCGTGACGGGGACAATCTGCTTTGCGACCGCGTCGAACTTTGCGATCTCGACCCCAGACGCCTGACGGTTCACGTAACTTGTCCCGTAGCTTCCGATGAAGACGTACAGTTCTCCGCCGATGGTGGCGACCTTCACCGTGTGGGCGCCGCTCGGGGCGGAATCGTAGCGGGCTAGAAGCGCCGGCTTGGTCGGGTCGCTCACGTCGATGAGCTCGACGCCCGCGGGCACGTAAGGGTTACACGCCTGGAGCGGGCGGCCGGGGATCGGGACCGTGGTGCAGGCGTCGACACCATCGGGCCGGGACGGGACCGTGGCCCCGGAATAGCGGTGCCCCGCGAGGGCTGCGTACTTGCCGTCTTCGGTCAAAGCGACGTCTATCGGTGTCGTCCAGTCCGTCGCGTAGGAGCCGATGTGCTTCGGATGCGTCGGGTCCCTGATGTCGGCGACGAGCATCCCCGGCTTGAGGTCCGGGGGCGCGCCGTAGACGCTCACGAACGCGAAGTCGCCGTGGACCGCGAAGTGATTGTAACGGCCGAGCTTCGTGTGGTCCTTGGTGAACGGCTCCCAAGCGAGCATCTCGACGTTCCATGAGGCCTGGTGCTGCAATGGGTCGGAATGGTTGTGGTCTTCCGCAAGGTCCAGGAAGGGAAGCAGTTTCTCGATCCCAGGCGCGCTTGTTAGGTCTATGGGAACCGCGCCCTCGCCGCCTGTCGTGATGCAGCCGGCGAAGGCCGAGGCTAATAGGATCGTCACCAACACGTGGGCCCTGGATCGCGTCAACGGTGAGGCTCTCCCCGCCTGACCGACGCCTTGGAGTATTAAAAGCCTTGTTGTGCGCTGGTTTGCGTGGGGGCGTCGATGACCAAGAATGGTTAAGGCCCGGACCCGATTCGTGCCGTGTGCGCGAACGGCAAGGACCGGCGAGCAGGTCTTGCAACGTTGATATCTTCAAGGCCGACGAGGGGGGAATCCGGATTGCCGTCTAAGGTCCTCTTGGTCGAGGATAGCAAACTGCACGCGGCGATCGTGCAAAAAGCGCTGGCCGCCAAGGGCGTCTACGACGTGACACACGCTCTCTCCGTGAAGGAGGCGATGCTCCAGGCCGCCCGGAAATCATTCGACCTGGCGATCGTCGATTACATGCTGCCGGATGGCGACGGCCTCGAACTCCTCGATTCACTACGCACACAACGGCCCGGCCTTCCCGTCCTGTTCTTCACGGCGTACGGGTCGGAGGACATCGCGATGCAGGCGATGAGCCGGGGGGCTGCGGACTACGTGGTCAAGGGGAAGAACTACGGGAAGGAATTGGCAAAGCGCGTTGAGGACGTGTTGGGCCGCAAGGAAGACTACGCGACGATGGTGGGGACGATCCGCACGCCCCCGAAGGAGCCTACGGCGACCGGCCGCTCCCCCCTGTCCACTCAACCCGCCGCGGGATCAAAGCTCTTGAGACTCGTGAAGGCGCTCGTCGTGGGCGACGTGAAAGGCGCCGCCATCTTCGACTCGGAAGGTCGTCCGATCGCGGCGGATCTTCCGAATTCCGTCGACGGGATGAGGCTCGGGACCGCCCTCGTGGGAACGCAATTCCAAGCGCAGCACACGTTGAAACAATTGAGAAGCGGCGGCCCGCCGAGTGTGCTCACCATGGAGTACGAGGACGGCCTTCTCACATGGACGGTCGTGAAGGGGCCGCTTCTTGTGGCGCTCATGTTCGATCGGAAGACGGAACCCACGGCGGCCGTGCGGTTGACGCGCTACGCGGCCGAGAAGGTATGGGGTGCCAGCAAAGCGAGCTGAGACCAATAAGGAAATCGCCGCGTGCGCGGTTCCACTCCATCATCGTTAACGATGAGTCGCCCCGCGTCGCGAGACGTTCCTTCAAAGCGGCTTGATGCCGCATGGCTGCGGACGGGTTCCCCCCTTGACTATTGGCAGGTTCCCTTATTCCTTGATCCTGTCCCAAACGTCCTTGTGGCTCATGGCGAAAGTCCCCGGACTCTCGCCCGGTTTCACCCATTTCATCTCGACAGTGTCCGGCGTTCCCTTGAGGTTCGCGGGCGCCTCGGCCTCGAAGATGAAAAGGAGGTACCAGCGGTCGTCGAACGCGCCCGTCGCCGGGTAGTTGAAGAACCCGTGGAAGCGCGGCTTGAGGGGTGTTTCGAACCAGAGGCGCGCGACGCGCGCCGCCGCATCGGCGGGGTCCTCGTTCATGAGGAGCGACTCGCCGGGGATGGCCCACTTGCCGGGCCAATCCGTCGTCTGGACGGTGAGGATCCTCCGTTGACTGTCGCGGATGAGGAGGAACGCCTGGAGGCGGAACTGGGTTCCGGCGGCGTGTTGGAATTTCGCCTGCTCCGGCATCGCTGGCGTCGTCGTGATGCTTTGAGTCTGCGAGGCGTGCGCGTGGCCTTCATGCCCGTGTCCTTCGTGCATGGGGGCGGTGATGCGTCGCCCGGTTAAGAAAGTTGGCCCGTTGGTTGCTCAGTCGCTTCGCCTGGAAGCATAGGTCATGCAGACGCTTCGCCTCGCAGGCATCACCGATGTAAGAACGACACCCGCCGGAGCCGCAATACCCCTAGAACCGGCACCGTTTCTCAAGGCAATTCCCCACCGCATGGGCCGTGAACTCGCCGGGGAAATGCTTCATCGCGGAGGTAAGCGGGAGGTACGCGGTCTGCCCGAGGCCGCAAATCGATGCAAGCGCCATCGTCTCTCCCAATTCCGTGACGAGGCCTATGTCGAGAGCGGCCTTCCCGACGCGGTTCTCCTCCGCCATGTTCTTCATCTTCTCCGTTCCGACGCGGCACGGCGTGCATTTCCCGCAAGATTCATTCGCGAAGAAGCGGAGGCAGGACGTTGCAAGGTCGACCATGCAAGTGCCCTCGGCGACGACGATGATGGCCCCCGAGCCTCCCATCGAGCCGACCTTGGCGAGCGAGTCGAAATCGAGCGGCGTCTCGCTCATCGTCGCCGGGAGGAATCCGCTCGACACACCACCGGGCATGAACGCCTTGAGCCGTTTCCCATCGACGACGCCACCGGCTTTCTGGATGGCCTCCGCGAGCGTGGTCCCGATCGGGAGGTCGTACACGTCTGCACTCTCGACGTGGCCGCTGATGCTGAACAACCTCGTTCCAGCGTTGCCTCGAACCCCCTTGCTTTTGAACTTCTCGGGCCCGTCGCGAAGGATCCCGGGAACAGCGGCTAGCGTTTCCACGTTGTTGATGAGCGTCGGCCTCTGCCAAAGTCCGTGAGTCGCAGGGAACGGCGGCTTGAGACGGGGTTCCCCGCGTTTTCCCTCGATGGATTCGAGAAGCGCGGTCTCTTCGCCGCATACGTATGCACCGGCGCCGATGACGATCCGGATGCCCACGCCCGCAAGCGCCGGAGCGGGGTCGCCATCGGCGTCCATCCTCTCCCAAGGTTTGAGGTGGCCATCCCGCACGAGTCCACCGTGCTTGGCCTCGGCGATCGCGGCCTCCAGAGCGAGGCGGGCGAGAACGTACTCCTCGCGCAGATAGATGAGCACCTCGCGAGCACCAACGGTCTCGCACGCGATGAGGATGCCCTCGAGTAGTTCATGCGGCCGATGCTCCATTATGAGGCGATCCTTGAACGTCCCGGGCTCGCCCTCGTCGGCGTTGCAGACGACGAACTTGTGATCGCCCGAGGCTTTCAAGACGAAGTCCCACTTGGAGCCAGCGCCAAAACCGGCACCGCCCATGCCGCGTAGTCCCGAAGCCTTCAGGGCCGCGATGGTCGCCGGCGCTCCGCTCGCTGAACGCAACGTCTTGAGTACGGCGTATCCGCCCCGCTTCTCGTATTGCCCGAGCGTCTCGTAACCGAGCGGCGAGGTCGGGTGGTCGGGCGGTTTGGTGAGGAGCTTTTTCCTTGACGTTTCCGTCGTGGGCGCTGGCATCGAATGGCCGTTCACGATTATCGCGGGAGCGGCTTCGCACGTCCCGAGGCACGACACCTCGCGCATCTGGCAGCGCCCGGCCCGGGCCTCGCCTTCAAACGATGCCACGACGTCCTTCGCACCCCGAAGCCAGCACGACACGCTCGTGCACACGCCGACGCTCACGGCGTGCGCCGGGTCGGTGCGGAAGTTGGAGTAGAACGTGACCGCGCTCCAGATAACTTCGCGCGCAAGCTTGGATTGGAACGAGAACTCTTCGAGGACGGAGCGGGGAAGATGACCATAATGGCGCTGGAGTTCGTGGAGCGCATCGAGGAGGACGACCTCGTTTTCAGCCAGCCGGCGGGCGACCGATTCGATGAAGACGCGGTCCGAGTCCGACATCGTCGAAAGCGAAGCAGAAGGCATCTACCCGAAGAGCGCGGCCAGGGGTAATAAGGGTGGGGACTAGACGGAGGAGAGGAGGGAAGCGCCCGCGGGTTCAGCGTACTTCAGGTCGAAGGTTATGGTGGCTTCCCCGATGTTTGGCTGATAATTGGCAAAGTGGTACGCAATCCTTGGCTTGTCGTTTGCATCCAACGCGATGCTCGTGTATCTACCGGTTTCGCCCACGGGATCAACGAAGCCCGTGTGCCATGTCCCGTCTGCGAGTTTCGCCGCGTACTTGAGGTGTCCTCGTGTGGGGTCGTCGATGTTACCGCGGTTGAAGACTTGCCAATAGGCGATGTGGGGGCGGTCTTGGCTGTCGACGTCGATGCTGGTGTAGCCGCCGGTGGGCGAGTCCGCATCAACGATTTCGGTCGTCCATGTGGTGCCGTTGTAGTGGGCGTATTTGAGGACTTCCCCCGTGCCACTGTAGCTTGCATGGAGATGGCTTTGGCTGTCGACGCGTAGGCCTACTTCCCATGGGGCTGCCGTGTCGATGTCTTCGGTAGTCCAATCACCCGTCGTGTTCTTGGTTGCGTGGTGGAGGTTCTCGCCGGAGACCCAGATGACGTGGGGTTTCCCGATTGAGTCGATGTCAAAAGACTTCCATGGGCTCGGGGGCGACCCGGTGACGTTTTCGAGGTGCCAACCGGTCGCGTCCTTGGTGGCGTACTTCAGATTCCCGTTGGTGTTGTCTTCGTATAGAATGTGAGGTTGGTCTTGCGCGTCGAGTCGGAGGACGTTCAATCCTCCGACATCGCCGCCCGTGTCCACCGCTTCAAATATCCAACCGCCAGGGTCCCTGTGGGCGTACATGAGGTCTCGGAAAGTGCCGCCCTTGAAGAAGCTCATGTGCGGGACATCCGTGGAGTTGATGGCGATGCTTGGAAAGCTCGAAACCACCACGTTCTCGACACTCCAAGAGGACGCCCCCCTTACCGCATACATTATACCCGTACTCGTTTGGTAGACCACGTGTGGGCGACCGATCGAATCCAACCCAATGCTCGTCCACCCGTTGACGCTAGCGGTGTCGACCGTCTCTGTCGTCCACGGCCACGCCGGCTCGGAAACCAGCGGAATCGCCGCCCCCACGGGCGAAAGCATCAGGGCGACGGCTATCGCGATTGTGGCCTTGCCTATCGTCGCCTCCCTCATCGCTTTGGGCGGGGCGTAGGGGATGATAAGGTTTTTCGAAAACGAGGGTGCGCTTTCTTCGGGTTTTGGCAATTTGACGGCGAGGATGTGAGGCGTGTGGAGGCCGATTTCAATGGAGCCCGGCCTGGGTTACTGACAAGTGCGAACATCAGGTAACGTCGGCGACCGGCCTATCCGTCTTGACCCCTCCTTCGGTCGGCCGAGAAGGCGCGTCCCGGCCTGTTACGCGGCATTCGCACGTGTCAGTAGGTCCATCGTTTCGGGAATGTCTTGAAGTAGCTGAAGGGGCGCATCTATCGCCGGTCCCGCCCATGGCGCTACGTAGATATAGAGTCCAAAGCGTAATGTCGACCGTGAAGCGCACCTTCACGCTGGTCATAGAGAAGGATGAAGCCGGGTGGCTCGTGGGAAGTGTCCCCGAGTTACCCGGATGCCACACGCAGGCGAAGTCCAGGCGGGACCTCAAGAAGCGCATCAAAGAGGCCATCCTTCTCTACCTGGAGGCAAAGGGGGAGCCTCCGGAAGGCGTCGAGTTCGTCGGCGTCGACCGCGTAGAGGTCACGGCGTGAGTCGGCTTCGACCACTTCCCTACCGGAAGGTCGCCCGGGCGCTCGTGCGCTTCGGATTTAAGCCGACCCGCCAACGGGGGAGCCACGTCTTCTTTCAACATGCGGATGGCCGTACCACGACGGTCCCAATGCACCCGCACGAAGAAATCGGGCGAGGACTCCTGCGGCGGATACTGGAGCAGGCGAACCTGGACCCGGATGAGTTCTTGCGCGTCGTGTGACCGACCAAGCGGCCGGGGCGTGCGAGCCCGAAAACGTCGACCGGTCCGGGGAGACGAGGAACGTGACAATGGCGACTTTCTCGGTGGCCAGAATCAGGTTCGCGGGGAGGGCCGTTCCATGAAATCCTCCGCGTCCATACGCGACGCGCCGCGTCCCATGCGGAGCAGGGCCACGTTGGAGGCACCAACCGCGGGGTTGGAGACTACGCGGATTCTTTCGGGTCGTCCAGGCCGGAAATGTCCATTATCTGCCTCGAAGGCACCCCGACCTCGATGAAGTCGCGCGGATTGGCTGTCCACAACTGGTCGTCATCCTTCACGTGGCCGGCTATGAGGGCGTCGCGGGAATGCCGCTTCCACATGGAATCGTCCGTGACGAATTGGGCGCGTCGTAACGCCTCGTCGTGGCCGAACGGCTCGACCATTATGTGATTTGCCTGCAGGCCTTCCAGGAACACGTCGAGGGCCCTCCCGTCCCGGCGCAGTTGCCGCGCGCGTTCGGCGAACGCGACCGCGGGGAGCACCACATCTTCGTGACGGGACCGGAGCTCCGCCATCGCGGCGGGTTTGAAGAAGACACTCGTGTCCAGCAGGATCCTCAAAGCCGGGCCTTCCAAGACTCCTTGTCCGGATTGCCGACCGAGGCAAGGTCGATGAGTCCTTGCATGTTTTCCTGTCTGGCGAGGAGGATGCCGATCCTCCTCAAGCCTTCGCGAATGACGTCGGACTCCGTGATCTTCATCTTTGCGGCAGCCCGTCGAAGGGCGGCGGCTTCCGCCGGCGTCAATCGGACCTTCTTTATGACGGTCGCGTTCATTGACTCAATATTGGTGTGGCCCGCTATTTCAAATTTGTGACCCTCTATTTCCGTGGGCCCTCCTGCGTCGTCCACACGCCCTCCTGCGCGCCTCGTCGCCATGAAGTTTGGCCCGGTTCAATCGAACCTCTTAGGCTGACCGGCAGGCTCAATCTTCCTTGCTATCCGCATGCTTCGCATACGGCGTCGCCGTCACGGGCCGGTGGTTGGCGGCCTTCGAAAGGCGTTCGCGTACGACGTTAACAAGGCCACCCGCTTCCAATATCTCCAGGGCTTTGTCTGACAGCGGAACTGCCTTGAAGGATTTCCCGCTCCTCGTGTTCTTGATATCGCCCGTCGCGAGGTCTATTTCCAAAACGTCGCCGACCTTCGTCTCCTTCCCAATGCCGACGCATTCCATCGCGGGAAGTCCCACGTTTATCGCGTTGCGGTAGAAGATCCGTGCGAACGACTCGGCGAGAACGACTTGTATCCCTGCCCCTTTCATGGCGATGACCGCGTGCTCGCGCGATGAACCGCAACCGAAGTTCTCGCCGCCGACGATGATGTCGCCCCGGCCGACTTTCTTCGGAAACTCCGGGTCGGCGCCTTCCAGAAGGTGCTCGGCGAGTCCCTTCTCGTCGATGATTGTCAGGTACTTCCCCGGCGTTATCATGTCCGTGTCGATCGAGTCGCCGAAGACCCACGCCTTGCCCTTGAGCCTCGTTTCCATCATGCTGGCATCGGTTGAACCGTAATTAAGATAACGCGGAGGTCCAGCGACCACACGCGGAGGCCCCGGGGAAGGTTCAGGGCCGGCCGCCAGGGGTGGCCGCACGGCTGGCGCCGCCCCGTGGAGGCCGCCTTAGTTAGGCCTTCGCCGGAGTACTGCGAGAATCCCGATCGCCCCAAGGAGGGACACGGCTTCAAAGCCTGGCACCCTGGATGGGGTCGCCGAGAGGCTTGAAAGCGGCAGGCCCGCCACGGAAGCCTGGTCGACTGAGAAAAGCGACAGGGAGGTCCCGTCGCTCACGACCTGAAGCCCAGCGTGCAAGGACCCAATCGGCGCCCTGAAGGCGCGCTTCTCGTAACTGGCCTTGAGGGCGATGTCGGTGGTGCCCGCGTCGGCTCTTGGGACGGGGATTCGGACCTCACGCGTCTCGCCCGAGGCGAAGTCGCCGAGGAGGATGCTCTTTGAATAGCTTGCCGCCGACCCCTCCACCGTTATGGAGGCGTTGCCGGCCTTACCCAACCCGTCGTTTCTCATGACTAACTTAAGGACGGGCGCGTCCACGCCGCCTTCGATGGTCTTCTCGACGATGGTCAGGTGGCCACCAAGTAGGTGGGCCTTTGGAAGCGTCCACATCATCGCGTCCCACGTCTCCTTGATCGCCCCGCGCACGTCGCCGGTCGCCGTGAAGTACGCGCCCTGTTCGTTCGAGGTCTCGAAAGTCCATGAGTTAGCCCCCACGGACCAGTATGCGTAGTCGCAGGTCGTGCCGCCGGCCGGGTATATCGTGAAATATATCGGCCCGCAAGGCACGTCCGGCTGGTTGATGCCGGCGCACATCTTGGCGAAAGTCTCGTTGTCGGGGTTCTCCACCGTGAAACCGCCCCACGGGTAGAGGAACATGACGGTGCCAGTGTGGAAGGAGTTCGAATAGTCGGGTTTCACGCGGTCGATCGCCGCCATCACGGCCTGCGTCTCGGATTCGGAACCCGGGTAGGGTCCCCTGTAGTTTGATCCCGGCGTGTCGGTGGCGCCTTCCCGCTCCCAACCGACGGGGAAGTTGCGGTTGATGTTCACCTGCTTTGCGTTCGTCCTGCTGTTCAGGACGTTGCCGTCGGTGTTCACCATCGGGACGATGAAGTAGTGCTGGTTGGTCACCATCCACGTCACGGTCTCGTTCTTCTCGAACTCGTTGAGGAGCATCAGGACGACTTCGAACGCGGCTTCGGTGCCGAGCTGTTCGTTCCCGTGGGTGCCGCCGTCGAGGTAGATGCGGGTCCGGTCTTCGAGCGGGGGACTCGCCGCGTTGAAGTTCGTTATCTCGATCATCCAAAGGTCAAGCCCGAGGCTTCCCTTCCCGATCGAATAAAGGCGCGTAAGGCCGGGGTGGGCCTTCGAAAGGTCCTGCAAGTCTTTGGTCAGAGTCTCCCACGTGTGGTAGAAACCGGGGTTGTCACGTTGGAGGACCTGGGCCTCGGCCGCCGGGGTAGCGGACAATATCATGAGGCCACATAACGCAAGACTTAGGATCTTCGCTCCGAACTGCATGATCAGTACTCCTTGATGTCTTTCTTGTCCTTCACGTAGCAGGGCTTGTCCTTCATCGGGAGCCCGCAAGCGACGAAGAGCACGTCTGCGTCGCCACGAACAACCATGGGAAGAGTGAGTACCGCCGGGTTCGCCTCGTCATGTTGCACGGTCAGCCTGGACACGGAATCCAACGCCGGGTCCGTCGCCGTCGCGACGGGAGGGCCCTGAGGCACACCCCCCGTGGCCGAGAAGAACCAAGATGTGTCTGAACCGGAAACGATCAGCACGATCTCGTGGCCCGCCGCGAACACGTAGTCGCGCGGTATGAAGTGGAAGTCTAGCCTGTAGGCACTGTCCGGCGACACGACCTTCGGGTTCTCGATCCCGTCACGGTGCCGGAAGTTCACGGCGCCGCGCGAGACGAGGACACACTTCTCCTTAGTCACGTCTGTGGCGTCAGGGCCGCAATCGACGAGACCCGCAACCAGGTTGGCTGCCACCCTGGAAGTCTGCGCCACGACCGACAGGCGCGGCAATCCGGCAAGATGGGCGGCCTGTTGCAGTGGGTCGCCCCTGTACACGAGCACGTTTGGTTGGGCGAGGTTGGCTGAGGCGTAGTTCCTTGCGCCGTCGTCGATGATGGTCTCGGCTTCACCCCAGGACGAGGCGCCCAGGACCCCCTTCGACAGGTGAAATTCGAGGTCCGCTGCGTCCGCGGGCGGCCAAATCGCTTCGCGTCTCCAGCGGCCGTCCGAATCCTGCACGAAGAAACCCAGATTGTCCGACTCGTATCCATTCTCAACGTCGTAGAGGTAGCGGTCCCAGAACTGGTGGACTCGAAGGTACATGTCGTCGCGGCCCGAGTTCGACATGTTGGCGCTTGAGTGGAACCATTGGCCCAACCAGACCGTCTTCGGTCCTGCGAGGTCGCCGACCCACGGGAACGCGTTGTCGGCGCGGACATTGGCGTCGAGGAAGCCCTGGATCTGGAACGTCGGGACCGTGATCGTTTTCGCCAGCGGCCGGAAATCGCGCGCCTTGTAATACGCGTTGTAGTCGCCGAGGTTCAACGCCCCCTCCTTGAGGTTTTCGGGAAGGCAGGCCACGTTTCCTGCCACATGCTCGGCCCATCCGGCGAGGATCTCGTCCTGCAAACCTGGATTCGTGCCCGTCTCCACGGGGCTCGGAGCGAGACCAATGAGCACGTTATAGGATGCGATCACCGTCGGCCAGAATCCCGTGTACGGGACGCCGTTCGTGTATACCCCCATATAGGCGCTAGTGAGGGCCGCTATGGGGACGACGGCCGCGAGGTGCGGCGGCTTCTTTGCCATTGCCATGATCTGTGTCATCCCGTCGTAGGAGACGCCGATCATTCCGACCTTGCCGTTCGACCATGGTTGCGTTCCGAAGTACTCGACGGTGTCGTACATCGCCTGCTGCTCGTGGGGTCCCATAAAGTCCCAGCAGCCGCCGGACCCGACGGTCCCAGGCAACTCCATGGTTGCGAACGCGTAACCGCGGGGGACCAGTTGGGCCATTATCCAGAGGTCGAAGGCGGAGGCGCGCTTGCGCTCGGGGTCGCTGGCGTTCTTTGAATCGTGATAGGGACTTGCAAACACTACGACCGGGTGCTTGACCTCCAAAGCGCCGTCCTGGGCCCGCACGGTCCAGCCGATAGGTAGCGCCGCCGAGGCGGCCAGGAAGGAGGCGACTCCCTTCTTGTCCAACTTTTCGTGGTCCGGGACGTAAAGGTCCGCGTGGATCGTGTCGCCCATCCCGCTCTTGAAATCGACGAACGAGTGTATGTAGCCACCGAACAACTTGGGAACGAGTCCCGCCGGGTCCACAGGGAGGAGGCCGGCGCCAGGCGCGGGAAGTGACTGGGCGTCAACCGCCGCCGGCGTCGTGACGCAACCACCGAGTGCACTCATCAGGAAGACCGCCGCGACCGCGAATCCTTGGTTCTTCGTCATTCCAACTCCCTCCCTAGTTCTTCGAGGTCTTCATTGGTGACCAGAGGCAAGATGAGGCCCGATAGGACGTCCCCGCCGAAGGCAAGCGTCGCCGATTCGCCGGCGCCGGTGGGCTGTACCCAATCATCGACGCCCATCATCCGGACGCCGATCTTGTGCCCTTTCGCGAACACATACTCCTGCGGGTAGAGACTGACCGTGTAATCGAGCAGCGTGTCCATCGGAACCGGTCTCCCCTCCTTGACCGAGTCGCGGTGCTGCGCCGAGAGGTAACCACGGTTGACGACCTTGCCGTCGTCGAGTAGATGCACCACTATGTGTGCGTCTGGCTTGTCAAACGACAAGTACGCCTTCGCCGTCGGTTGCCCCGAGTAGCGGAGATCCTCCTTCAACGGGGCCGACTCGAATTCCACGAACGACGTCGACGCGTACGCCTCCCCGGCGACCGCTGCCGGCCATTCGGCCGTCTTCTCGGAGTATGAAGCCGTGCTTTTCGCGGCCGTCGGCGAGGAGGAAAGGCGGCCACCGGGCGCAAAATGAAGTTCGAACGGCGTCGCGTCCAGGTCCGGGAAGCTCGAGGCGTTGCGCCAAGCCCCGAGGTTGTCCTGGATCTCGACGACGCCCAAACGATCCGATACGCCGTTCTCGAGCCCCATCAGCCAATGATCGTACCACGCCTCGACGGCGGGGCGCCAATCGGTCCGGTTCCATTCCTTGTTGTTCGTATTGAGTTCCGGGTAGTCGTGGGCCCACTGACCGAGCCACGCGGTCTTCGGGGAGTCGATCTCGTTGAACCAGCCCGCGATGTGGATGGGCTTCACGTTCCAATCCGCGAGGCCATGCACGTAGAAGACGGAGGCTTTCACGTTCTTGACGCCTGAGCGGAGTTCACGGTCCTGCCAGAACCTGTTGAAGTCGCCGCGGGGGTCGGCACCCTGTTCGAAGTTCTCCCCATGACAATCCGCCCGGGACGGGAAATTCATCTTCCCCTCGACGGTGGAGCCCGGTGTAAGGCCGATCTGCGCGTAGGAGGCCATGCCGGCGAGCCCGTTGATGGAATAAGGGACTCCGGCGTAGAAGTTCCAATCGTACTGGCCCGCGACGCTTGACAACGGGATTATCGTCGTGAGGTGCGGCGGCGCCATGATCGCGGCCGATTGCTGGGTCTCGCCATCGTAGCTTTTCCCGAACATGCCGAGCTTCCCGTTCGTCCAACTCCGGGTCGCGAGATGCTCTATGACGAGGTATTGGTCCTTCATCTGCTTGGGTCCTGTCTGTTCCAGGCAGCCGCCGGATTCGCCGGTCCCGCGGACGTCTTGGAAGACCACGGCGTAACCGCGTGGCACGAACTCCTGGACCAGCCATTGGTAGCGCTCGTACCCGGGAAGGCTCACGGGGTCGTCGGGATCCGACCGGCTGTCCGGGGTGAAGTAGGGGCTTGAGACGAGGATGACCGGCGCCTGCCAATCGGCCGGCGCGTCGGGTCGGAAAACGCGCATGAACAGGCGGGTGCCGTCGAAGCTTTCGAGCCACATGGCTTCCCCGGGAAGGATCTTGAACTGCTCGATGCTTTGGAGCAGTGGAACGGGGGCGAGAGCGGCGGCGGGATCCAGCGGACCGATGGGTTGCGATACACAACCGGACAGAAGCAGCGACAGGCCTACGGCGAAAAGCATTACGGAACGTCGACCATGCCCTGCCCTTCCCATGCTTATCTTATGAGGGAGCCCCTTTGTGCGATATAAAACAGTTGTGGCACGAGGGTTGCTACCGGGGGCGTCGCGGCGCGCGTGTCTTTCGCGTCGACCCGAACGTCGGGATGCGGCCGGGCGTGTGAGGCGCATGGTGGGGCATTTTAACCAATGTGGCCGTTCAACGAACGTGGAGCGACGAAGCGTGATCGTGGTCGGGGCCGGGATAATCGGCGTTTCAGCCGCCTACCACCTGGCCAAACTCGGTGTCGAGCGCCCGTTGCTTGTCGAAAGAAGACACCCTGCGTCGGGAAGTTCCGGCCTGGGTGCCGGCATCGTGGGGAGCCTCGCTTGGAATCCCTTGGACGTGAAGCTCGTCGCCCGTTCGAGGCGATTATACGAATGGCTCCACGATGAGGTCCGGAAAGCGCCGGAAGGGAGCAAGGACACCGAGGAAGTGGACGCCGACGCCGTCGAACGAAGGCTCCGGTCCATCCAACTCGAGGCGATGGGCCGACCAGCCTCGACCCCCGCGAGTTTCACCTATAACCGCGTGGGCTCGATGACCGCCGTCGCCGGCAAGGACGCGAAACGCCTGGAAGAACTCACGGCGATGCAACGCGCGGCAGGAGCGCGCGTCGAGATCATTCTCCCCGAACAACTGGCGAACGTGCCGGGGCTCAAGACGATGGACACGCGAGGGATCGAACTCGTTTCCCACTGCCCCGATGACGGCTGGGCCGTGACGACCGACGCGACGAACGCGATGGCCACCCTCGCCAGGAGAGCGGGCGTTGAATTGCGTAACGACGCGGAGGTCGGCCTGTCGGTCGCGAACGGATCCATGCGAGGTGTGCACCTAAGCGATGGGACGGAGCTAGCGGCCGACCGCGTCATTGTGGCCGGCGGGATATGGACGAAACGCATCCTTGGGAAAGCGGGCGTATCGATGCCCCTCGCCCCGTATCCCACGCAGGCGTCGATCCTCGTCACCACCGGAATGGAACGGTGCCCCGCGTTCCATGACACCTTGAACGGCGTCTACTGGCGCGGCGAAGGGTCGGGCCGCCTCCTCGTCGGAGACGGGACCGGGCTTGTCGAAGTGCCCCCGGACGATTTCCCGAAGCCGCCGACGGATGAGTTCAAGGAAAAAGTCGCCCAAGCGATCACGGCCCGGTTCCCGAAAAGCGGCTGGAAATTCGAGCGCGCCTGGATGGGCGCCTGCACCGCGACACCCGACAGGCACCCGCTCGTCGGTGGGGTCCCCGGAGTTTCGGGCCTGTTCGTGGCGGCGGGCGCCAACGGATTCGGGTTCATGCGAGGCCCCGCCCTAGGCGAAGCGATCGCAGACATCGCGACCGGACGGACCCCGCCCGTCGACATCGGCGATTTCGATCCCGCCCGGTTCCGAGGATACGCCGGGGAGCCGTTCGCGATCAGGGAAGGCTTCACCATCGAGTAGACAGGTAAGGACGGTCGTCCGCTGGTGGCCGGCGACCTCCGCCGAGGTCCTCGACGTGTTGACTGTTTTTTCCAAATACGCCGTCTCGGTGAGGACGCTCCGAGGCCGCGGTAACCGTTAAATGAGCCGCGCGCCATTGGCCGATGTTGACCCGATATCTTGTCGTGGACGACAGCCCCGCCATCCGCCTGCGGACCGTCTCGTACGTGAAGCAGGCGGACCCGCGCCCGTCATGGATAATCGAGGCCGGAAGCCGAGAAGAGGCCTTGGATCTCTTCGCCGCGCAAAAACCCGACGTGGTCTTCCTCGACATGGTGATGAAAGGGGATCAGGACGGACTCGATACCCTGAGGGCGATCGTCAAGACGAACCCGAAGACCATCGTCGTGATGTGCACGGGCCTTTCGCGCGACGACCCGAGTGTACTCAAGGCCATCAGCGAAGGCGCGTTCGATTACATCCAGAAACCGGTGCGCAGCGAGGACGTGAAGCGGGTGCTTGATTTGGCGTCACAGGAGATCAAGCGAATCCAGGCGCGCGCGTGACGGAAGGTCCGGCGCCCATTGGTGAGCGGATGCCTTCCGAGAGCGGCAGGAATCCCATGGCCCCACACTGGCCGCCCGACGTGTCCGCTCTCTTGGTTGCGGCGGGCGCACTCGAGAT
This sequence comes from Euryarchaeota archaeon, assembly GCA_016207515.1. NCBI lineage: Archaea > Methanobacteriati > Methanobacteriota > Methanobacteriota archaeon. Next base: position 56,479 of record JACQPN010000008.1, read on the forward strand.
CGTTGTGGGCATTGGAAACAGCATGAACAAGGTCAGCCTCCTTATCGGAATATTGATCGTGGCCGCAGCAGCACACGACCACAAGCGACGACGGACCTCCCTTCCTCTCTTCGGACTTGCAACGATATCACTCGCATTGGCCGTCCTACGTCTCGGCACGTTCCGGACCACGCAGAACCTGCTTTTCGTGGCACTTCTCGCCGAGATTCTACTCCTGGCGTGCGGCATGGTCTTGGGAATCAAGGCGTACCGTTCGAGCAATCGTTTGGAATGACAGGGGTCCGAAGCCGGGCGCCACGCATCAAGCATGTTCCTGTGATGGATGCGAAACCGGCACGCACGCCCCGCGGACCTTCTCGACGATCTCAATGGATATGCTTCCGATCCCTCTCGAACGCGGCTTGGCAGGATGGACTACAAAAGAAATGTTCGTGTCCGCCATGGTTTACCACAATCGCTCCCAACGCCTTCGCCCGCTCCGGCTCGCCGAGGTCCATATTGCAGACTGGATCGACGACCACGTGTCACCTTCGCGCCATGGGCGCTGCGAGGATGCGTTTCGCGTCGCCTTCCGTGACGTATTCGCGGGGGTCGATGAGCTTTCCATCGATGGCACTCGCCGCGGCCGTCGCCGGCGAGACGAGGTAGGACTTCGATTGCGCGTGGCCCATGCGCCCCACGTAGTTGCGGTTAGAAGTGGAGATGCATGTCTCGCCGCCGGCGAGGACCCCGCCCATCCCGCCAAAGCAAGCGCCGCAGGATGCCGCATTGAATATCCCGCCGGCATCGACTATGATGTCGATGATGCCTTCGCGAAGGCACTGGTTGTAGATCGATGTCGAGGCCGGGAAGACGACGAGGCGCGTCCCGCGCTTCACTTTGCTTCCACGCAGGATATTCGCGACGATGCGGAGATCCTCCAACCTTGCGTTCGTGCAAGACCCTATGAAGACCTGGTCGACCTGGCCGGTCTCGACGTCCTTCACGGCCTTCACGTTCTCGGGGCTTGAGGGGAGGGCGACTTGCGGTTCCAAAGAGTCGAGGTCAAACTGGAGATCGCTCCTGAAGGTCGCCCCCTCGTCGCTTTTCAGCGTCATGTTGCGCTCGATCTCGCCGCGCCGGCCGTTCTTCACGTCGAGGCCGGCGAGATAACGCGCGGTCTCCGCGTCGGGAGGCACGATGCCGGCCTTTGCCCCCATCTCGGTCGTCATGTTCGTGAGTGTGAAGCGCTCCCACATCTCCATGGCGGCGATGCCCTTGCCCGTGAATTCCACCGCACGGTAACGCGCTCCGTCGTCGCCGATCGTCCCGATGATCTTCAGGACGAGGTCCTTGCTCGACACCGGAAAATGCAGGCGACCGGTCACGTTCATCCGCATCGTTTCGGGGACGCGTAGCCAGATGTCGCCCGTGGAGAACACTGCCGCCATCTCCGTGGGCCCGATGCCGCACGCGAAACTGCCGAGCGCCCCCGCCATGTTCGTGTGACTGTCGGTGCCCACGACGAGGTCGCCCGGGAGGACGAAGCCTTCCTCCACCAGGATCTGGTGGCAGATGCCCTGCCGCCCCACGTCGTAGAAGTTCGGGATACCATATTGGTTCACGAATTCGCGGCAGGCCTTGTGGAGACGTGCCGCGCTCTCGGTCGAGGCGGGGACCCAATGGTCGATCGGGACGACGACGCGCTCCGGGGCCCAGACCTTTCCCGCTCCCATCCGCTTGAATGGGTCAACGACCTGTGCCAACGCCTCGTGCGCCATGGCCACGTCGACTTTCGCCTCGATGATCTCACCGGGCACGACCCTTGCGCGTCCGCTCTTGGACGCGAGTATCTTCTCCGCGATCGTGTGTTTGGTGCGGCTCATGTTTACCTGTTAGACTGTATTGCGGCACCTTATATGAAAGTAAGCGAGCCACGCGCGTACGGCACGCTCCTCCGCTGCGCCGCGGCGCAGTTGCAGTAACCGCGGGGGACAAGGATTCCGTTAAGTCGCCGACTGGCGTTCGCTCGCCGGTCAGATGCGCGACGCGAGGCTGATAGCGGCAGTCATGCTCCTTACGATGCTCCCGCCGCCAGCCGACGGCGCGCAGGGCATTGACCTCGACCTGACGATGGAGTCAGGGACGACGGCCGAGAAGGGGTACGCCATCCCCGCATTCGGGCAACTCACGGCCGCCGGCAACCCCGTCGCCTTGCAAAACATCTCGCTCCTTGTGGACGGTGTAGCGAAGGCCTACGGGACGACCTCGACCGGCGGGTGGTACTCGACAAGCGTGAAGTTCGCAACACTCGGTACTCACAGTTTGCAGGCGGCGTACCTACGCGGGACGGCGCTTGAGACGAAGAGCGGAGTACGGAACATCACAGTGGTTTCACCGCCACCTCCCACTTTGACGATGGCTGTCTTCGCCGTCGCAGACACGTACCACGCCAACGGCCCGAGTTCACACTTCACCGCCAATGTGACGCTCGACGGGGACGTGAGGCGTTACGGCGCCGCGTTGGTCGGGGCGCCGATAACCGGCAACGTCACCATGAGGTTCGAGGAGGATTGCCAGTTGCAGCATTGCGATCCGCCAATCCATCCTCGTAACCAGACGCGCAATTTCTCGATCTCGACGGACTCGAAGGGCCACTATCGGCTCACGGTCGGCACATTCTACCGAGACCACGGCTACGTGGCCTGCCCTCCCGTGGATTTCGAGGTCAGGGCGCGCCACGAGTCCGACGGGAACGTCGTGACGGCCTCGATAAATGAGACGCGTGGCCTTTGCCCGTGATCGACAAGACGGCGCTCCCCCGACCATGCCGCCCGTCGCAAGCGGGCAAAAACGCGGGCGAGGCCTAGGCCGCCAGTTTCGCGGCGATCCTGCCCTCGACGTAGTCTCGCTCCGCGAGGACGACCTTCACCTTGTCGCCGAGTCGCAATCTCACGCGTATCGCTTCCCCGGTCTTTTCATCGACGAGTTCTCGCCAATTCTTGGCCGAGACTTCGGCCACGAGTTCTAGGCGTTCGATCGACCCCGTGAAGAGCACGGCGTCGAACTCGTCGACCGACCACGGGCCACCTGGGATGTCCGAGGCGGAAATGCGGGCCTCGACGCCGTCCGGGAGGGAAAGGAACACGCCGCCCTTCGTGACCCCGTTGACCACGGCCTCGACGGTCGTACCGGCCGCGACTTCACGCGCCTTGAACGTCAAAGCCGAATCGACGACGGAGCGCTCCAATCCATCGGCGGCCGCCCCCTGCTTCGTGCATTGAGCGCTTTGCATCGCGATCTCATCGTGGTCGTGGGGAGGCGAACCCCCGGGGCGCCCCTGGAGAAGCCATCGGAGTTGGCGATGGACGACGAGGTCCGGGTACCTCCTGATGGGGCTCGTGAAGTGGCAGTACAGGCCGGACCCGAGGCCGAAGTGGCCGATGTTGTCCGGCGTGTAGAATGCGCGCCCCATGCAGCCTAGGAGTTTGAGGTACACGAGCTCCTTTAGGGCGACGTCCCGCACGCCCTCCACGGTCTCCAGAGCAGCCCGAAACGGGCCTAGCCACGCCGCGCGCTCTTCGGGTCCGAGGGAAGAAAGAGCGTGGAGGATCGGCCTCGCGGCGGCCGTCGGCGGGTCTTCGGGCTTCAAGTCGTCCTGGGTGGTGCCGCTCGCCCCGAGCGCCAACTTGCCGCCTGAGAGGAGTCGTTCGAGGAGCGCGTCCTCACCGGACGCCGCCTGCTTCTCGTCTTCCCCGGGTCGCTTGGGAAGCACTATCTCGATGGACACGCCCATGGCCTTCGTCTGGCCGTTGAACCTGCGGGCCTGTTCCGCTTCGGGCAAGGGATGGCAACGGAACATCGCGGGGACGCGTTCGGCGTCGAGCCTTCGCGCGACCGCTTCGTTTGCCGCCACCATGAAAGTCTCGATCATCTGCGTCGCGGGCGTCGCCCGTTTGATGTGGTTACGCACCTCGTCGCCGACGAACGATATCTTGCGTTCTCCGGTGTCGAGGGCCAACCCGCTTCCTTTCGAGCGGATCCTGCGACCGAAGGCCTCCATGGAGGCGAATGGTTCGCGACCGACGGCGACCGCCTCATCGACAAAGCCGTAGTGGAGGTTCTTGGTGACCGCGATGACGGACTCCGAAAACGCCTCCCCGACGAGGTTAGCGTCGTTGTCGAAGGTCAATGACGCCGTGAGGGCCATCTTGGGCGTCCCGGCCCGCAGCGAGCAGAGGTCCTCCGAGAGACGGGCCGGAAGCATCGGAAGGACGCCGGTGGGCAGGTATAGGCTCGTCGCCTTCCTTTCGGCGCTCCTGTCGATGAGGGTCCCCTTGTGGACGAAGAACGAGACGTCGGCGATGTGGATGTGGATCGTGGCGCCGCCGTCGGCGTGGGGAACGAACGATATCGCGTCGTCGAAATCCTTCGCGTCCGCCGGGTCTATCGTGTAGGTCTCAAGGGCCCGAAAATCCCGTCGACGCTTGATCTCGTCGTCGGTGACGAGGCGGGCCAGGCCTTCCGCTGCTTTCGAGACGCGCGGGTCCATCTCCCACTCGAAATCCCCCGCAAGAAGCACCTTCCGTTTGGCGACGAGGGCCATCGTCTCCTCGACGGAGCGAAGTCCGGCGCCTACGAGGAGTTCGACCATCGCGCTGGACGTCGTGATCCGCCGCGCGCCCGTCCAATCGAGCGCCAGCCACTTCAAGAGGTCGAAAAGCGAGAACCCGGCCAAGGTGTGAAGACGCGTCCCTCCGAGCCCGATTTCTCCCGTGAAGCGATCGTTAAGGATGAACGACTCCATCGCCTTTCCCACGAAGGCAAGGTCTTCGTGTTGCGTCTCGGTGAGCTTCGCCTCGGCGACCGGGACGCCCTTGTAGACGGTCCTCACCCGCCCCTCCTCCTCCACGTCTTCGGTCTTGACGAGGACGTTCTTCAAGGCCTGGAGCCGTCGCTTGTGCTCGTGGAACCGGTTCGCCTCGTCCCGGGTTATCGGGCGCCACTTGTTCTCTGCCGTCGCGACCCTCTCAAAATGGCCGATCCCCGGTTGGCGGCACGATTCGAGCATGTTCTTCACCGCCTCGAGCGGTGTTTGCTGCCTGCCGACGGGCCCGAAGGCGGCTTCGGCGATCTCTTCCGGCGACCCGGCCTCAAGTTTGTCGACCACCGTGTTCCACAGACGCGACTCCTCCAACTCGCCGTCCGTGAGTTTCAGGCTGCTAGCGGATTTCGAGGCTGTACTTGCGTCCTTGAGAAGGGCCGGTAGTCGCTTACGAAGGTCCTCGTCGGTGACCTTTTCCGGCAATGGCGTCCGCATCACGACCTTGCCGACGTGCTCGCGTTTGACCTCTATCCTGCCCTTCACCGTGTAAAGGAGGATGAAGAAATCGCTCTTGCGTTTCACGCGGTCGAGGTAGATCCCGTAGTTCTCCGGTGCTTTGATGCCGTGGGTGCCTGCCTTGAGCTCCACCACGTCGCCGGGTTTCACGCGGGATGAAAAACAACCGGATAGTTAAGGCGAGCGCCCCGCCACGCGCCCGTGACCGCGTCAAGTGCCAAGATCCGGCCAGGTCGAGGCATCAGCGCTTCTCAAGACGACGGCGTCGGGCGGTCTTTCGCGTCCCTTCTCATGCCCTGTGCACGATGGGTAGACGCAGCACTGATTCAGGGCCGAAGTTGATCACCACGGGCCCGCCTTCGGGGTGGGGCAACGCATCACCCTGGTTTCCACCGAGGCCACCGTACTTCGTGACCGAGTCCGGCGTTTCGTGCTGGATGACGAGCCTCACGGCGTGACCTGCGGGAAGCGCTATCTCCATCGGTTCGAACTCCATCCGCGCGATGACCGTTTGACCCGGCACGATGTCCTTGTCGACGTTCCCGCCCTCATAGTACCGGAGGTTCATCACGGCGTGTCCCATCCAGGCGAGCCGGTTGTCCGGGTAGACGTCGTAGAGTTGGGCGTAAAGGTTCGTAGTGGTCGGCGTCGTCGGCGTGACGCTGACGTGAAGTTGCGGCAGCCCCGAGACGCGCGTGTAGCTTTGCGTGCGCGGCGATTCGAGCGTGATGGTCCCGGTGCCGCCCGTGACCGACCCTGGGTCAAAAAGCGGTGCCATGCCGGCGGTCGCTCCCGATTCGACCATCTTGCCGTCGTTTGAGAGTTGAAGCGTCCAATCAACGCGGTCCCGGGGCGGATAGGAGACGTCGCTGTGCCAGATGCCACGGTGGTCTTCCACCTCGACGATGGGGCCCGTGCCGACGGTCTTACCCTTCAGTTCGCTGTCGAACCAGTTGAGTAGCGTTTGCGCCCAGTCCCAACGCGCGTTGATGTGCTCGTCGGGGCGGTCAGGATATGCGTGGGCCCACTGGCCGAACCAGCCCTTGACCTTCAGTCCCTTGTCCTGGAGTTCGTTGAACCATGGGATGACGAGACTCGGGTTCACGTTCCAATCCTGCATCCCGTGGACGATGTACAGGGAGCCCTTGTAGCTCTCCAACGTGCGTTCCCGGAACTTCCTGACCTCCCAATAATCGTTCATCCCTGCGACAGATTGGTCACCGGTGAGCGCCGTGTAGGTGCCGGTCTCCGTGCCCAGGACGACCTCGTTGCACAACTGGCTCGATTTCGATTCCTGCGGCTCCGCCTCGAGCCCGTAGGTCTCCCAATAGACGACGTTATGCATGATGGGACCGCGGAATTCGCTCGTCCCGTTCCTGAACATCAACTCGGGAAGGTCGGCGACCCCCGAGATCGGGACGATGGTCTTGAGGTAAGGATTGCCAAGCGCTGCCGCCATGAAGGGCGTCGTGCCGTCGTAGGAGCGGCCCATCATCGCGACCTTGCCCGTCGACCACGCTCGGGTCCCGAAGTACGTGACGACCGCGTCAACGTCCTTCTGCTCGTTCATCGACATGAGCTCCATGCATCCGCCTGAGCCGCCCGTGCCTCGGATCGCCATCTGGACCACCGTGTAACCGTGTGGAACGAACCAGATCGCGATTGGCGGGCGTGTGCTCTCGACGCCCACGGTCGTCGGGGAATAATAGGGGCCGGAATCGATGATGACGGGTGTCTTGCACTCTTCCGGATAGACCGCGGAATCGTCCGTCGGGCAGCCCGGGATATTCGGCCGGAAAACGCCGACGCTCATGTCCGTCTTGTCGAAACTGGAGACGAGTTGTATCTTCGCCGGCAAGCGCTCGTAGATACCCTTGACGAGCGTCTGACTCCACGATTGGGAGCGATCATAGATGCCGTTCGTGGGATCGTAGACGGTCGAGCCCGCGGCGGCCTTGATGTCCTCGGCCAACGCGTTCGTGCTTGGGTCGGTCTGGGCGATGCACCCCGCGAAAGCGGGGAGCGCGACTGCGATGGCGATGGCGAATGTCTTGACGGCGGCCTTGTTCATCCTGACCCTGCTCCAACATGAAATCCAGTCACGTTCGTTTATAAGCTTTGTTGGACGAGGGGTGGCCGACTGGCCGGGGCGCAAACTTGCGCGACCCTGGATGATAACCCTCGAATCCAGGCGCAACTGAAAGCTTCGGCCACCCGTCCCAGGGCAAGCAGCGTCATCGGGTCAATGAGACCGATTCGGCCCGCGTAAGCCATCGACACGCGGCAAGGGGCCGACGCAACACGTGGTCGGCGCTCGTGGATCCCAAGTCACCGACCTACCCGCTATTCGCCGGCGCCATCACAGGAGCAAGGCGTCGTCAAGGCCTTCGAAATGCGGGTCTCCGGTGAGCACCTTCGTGTTCCTCGATCGTGCAGAGGCAAGAACGAACGCGTCGGCCATGCCGAATCCGTCCCGGCCGGTCTTCATCTCGGCGTGGATTTTTCCGGCGTCGATGCCGATCTCGACCGTGTGCTCGACCACTGCGGCCTGTTCGAGCATGAAGGCGAGGCACGCCGAAGCCTGCTTTTCCCCCTTCTCCCGGCCCACCTTGGACCTGATCTCAGCCAGCACCACGGGGCAGGTGTAGATGATCGGTTCGGCATCCATGATTTGCTTCACGCGCCTGCCCTTGGCGCTCCCTTCGAAGTACTCGATCCATGCAAACGTGTCGACGAACAGGCGCTACACCCTGTCCCTGTGGTCGCGCAGATCCTTCTTGTCCATTTTCCCGATGGCGCCGAACATCGAGTGATCGCGCTTGAACTCCCGCGCCAGGATCCGATTGATCGCTTCCGAAATCCCACCCTCCTCGCGGCGGAGCATCTGATAGAGGTCCTCCCGCAACGAGATGGTCGTGCGGACAAATGCATCACCTGTGCTCATGCCTATGCCTATGTTCATGATGTTATTTGTCCCTTTCCCCGTCGCCGTCGCTCCAAACAGGATGATGAGGACGCGCTGCATCAGGACCACCATGCCTCGCGTCTTCCAGCGCACGACCGGCCACATGTCGAACTACACGTACCTGGTCGTGGACGAACCTTCCGGGAAAGCGGCCGTCGTCGACCCGTCGTTTGACGCGGGCCCCGTCGAACAGATTGCGACCGAGCGCGGATTCGACATCATCGCGATCCTCGTGACCCACCGTCACTACGATCATGTCACCGACGTCGCAGGGCTCGCGAGGCGCACCGGTGCAAAGGTGTACGCCCACGAAGTCTCGGAGGTTCCGCCTCCTCGTGTGCCAGAAGCTGGCAGATGTCGTCCTGGAGGGAGGTCGTCGTGCGGTCGTATGCGGAACGTGTGCCCATGCCTACGGATATGCCCTTTCTCATGATTCTCGCCCATTCCTTATGCAGAAGCGGGAGCCGAGGACCAAATGGGTCTCGCAATTGGGCATAACGGGGCCGCTGCGGGCCGAGGAAACAACGTTGGCTTGGTTTCAATCTAGCCGGGCGTTCGTGGTTAGGGCTCGTTAGAAAATTATCGCTCTATTTCCGATGGTGTCCGCGTGGCGTGATCGTGTAGTTCCAGTCGCCGTGAAACGCGTCCGGATGGAGGTTGAGTTGGGCCA